>CAZMXD010000297.1:0-2361 GCA_964570185.1 uncultured Nitrospina sp.
CGCTATGCGGTGGACCGCTATGAGCATTAGGATCACCAGCCGGAGGATGATTTCCACCCGCCATACCAGGCGGAGGACCGCTATGCGGTGGACCGCTATGAGCATTAGGATCACCAGCCGGAGGATGATTTCCGCCACTCATGCCCATCGTACCGTCGTTCGCGGGAGGATGACTACCGTCGTATCCCGCAGCGGTCGGAGGATGGTTTCCGTGACCAGGGCCACCAGGTTGGCCTTGGTATCCATCAGCGCATCCGCCAGGAACACCAGGGGCTAAATTGGGATCGCACCCAGGATCTCTCATATGCCCACCAGTCCCCGGAGGGTGATTTGCATCGTGTTCCGCATGACCTGCAGCTAAGAAGCAATTAATTTTTTCTCGGGTATGTCCCATGTCCATTAACTGGGTATAAGTTGCCGCGCTTATGCCACAACCCTGACCCTGGGTTGCTTTGCAACTTTCTTCATATTCATTCTGGACTGCATCTAGCACATTTTCAGGCGGATCAACGTGAGGTGACCCATCTGCCATTCCCATTGCTGCGCAAGCTGCAGTTGGATCTCCGCCATCGTGATGATCACCAGGTCCACCAGTGTTCATATCAGCACTTGCATTTTGTACCAACAAAACTAACAAACTCAACGTTAATAAACTAACCAAGTTTTTCATGCACCCTCCTTTTTGGTCTTTAAATTTTGTTACATGGTTGGATATACGATAACAATATCATATGCCCAAGATTCACCCGCAATTTTTTTAAAAATTATCAATTATTTGATTTTAGTAATGATTATCATTATCATAATATAGAGTTTATGAATGTCAACCTTTTTCACGACTTTAATTCAAAAGTAAATTTAGAGGAGAAAAGCGATAAATTAAAGATAATTAAGGATAAAAATAGCAGATTCAAGCATACTTATATAGTTACTAATATTCCGCTAAAAGTGGAATAAAAAGGACTAGAAGTTAAATTCGTTACAAAGTTAATTTTTTTGGGTGAATTTGTTGGATTGGTTAAAAGTTTTCTTCTGGACATAATCTGAAATATAATATTTTTTGTCAAAAAAATTCTCGCCCAGAAACACCCAGACTTCAATGCAGGGTCTCATAACTTGAACTTGAAAAAAACTTACCGAAGAGCTATAAAATGAATGGTCTTTAGCTAATGTTAATTCTTGCCGAAGGGGTTTAATAGGAAACCAAAACTGCTAATTTTGATGCAGAAAAATTTTTTTCATGAAAATGATGGCGCTATTTTGTCTCGTCTAACTCAATCCTAAATGATAATTTCTATAAATAACTTTACCAAAAAACTTTTAAAAATATCGGAAAGCTCCTTGGGTGCTTCCATGAATATATTTCTATTTTTATTAGCTCTAACCATGTTTGTGGGGTGTTCTACTTTAACGGACGCCTTTAAGAACACCTATAATAAAACTCTGTCTTCGAAAGTTAAAGCAGAACCCGAGGAACTCAAAAAGCTTAATTGGGATACCAGTCCGCTGTTTAAAGATGGAACGAAATCGTTTTCCATTGACGAAGACGATATTTTATCAAATGGCAATGGTTTAACTAAACCCTGTGTGGACGCTGAAACAGGTAAGGCAAGAGAATTTCTGTTGGCTGATTTAAAAAGCGAGGTCCTCTCGATTTCTTATTCTGATATACAACATGTTGTTGATTCACTAACGATAATGGGTTTGAAAACCCTATTGGCAGATGTTCCAACAGCTGTGCCATTTACAGTCGATGCACGCGGCAGAAAGACATTTACTCCTAAAGTTGAAGCAGTCAAAAAAGTTGCGGCCAAATATAGCTGCGCGGATCTGCCGATTTTTTACCAACCTAAAGTGCAGCCGCTTGCAAGCCTAACTGATGTAATTAAAAACCAAACACCGCCCGCTTACGGACAAACTGGGTCCCAGTTTTCTTTTGTAAGTATGGCACCGATTGATTACGGCGTGAACCAGAGTTTGATTGCTTTTTACCATCCAGAGGGTATGGATAGATTAGATCATATTAAAGACACCATTAAAACTTCAATTGATTCCGCTCCCATCCAAGTTTACATAGAGAGTATGATTTTGGAAGTTAGTGAGAGTGGATTTGAAAGGTTAGGCGTGCTGTACGCAAATTCGGTGCCGAAGGGGGGGTCTAGGGACTTCAATCAAAATATTACTATAGGTGCTACCGCCCCATCAACTGTAAGTGCTGCTAAAAGCAGTGGGGACAGTTCTTTGTTAAAAGGAGTTTTTCAAAAGGGGAAGGGTGTTACCGCTATATCAGATTTACTTTCCGTTACAATTCAGGCAATGCTTGCGGATGGTCAAGCGGAAGTACTATCACGCCCCAGCGTT
>CAZMXD010000298.1:0-2359 GCA_964570185.1 uncultured Nitrospina sp.
ATATCATAACGCCTTAAAAGGCTTAATTCAAACCTTATCGAATGGTTTTTACTTGAATTTCTTTATTTTTATTTTTCTTTAAAAATTATCAAATATTTTTAAAGTTTTTGCTTAAGCCGCCGTTAAGTGAATTGGGATAAGTGGCTAAAAAAAAATCACCGATTTAGCCAAAAATAAATAAAGTGTTATTTTTTAATAATTTAGAGGCTTAAAATGGATGCACAGGCTATTAATAATGTGGGAAATCCAACAGCAATAAGACCTAAGTCGACTGCTTCCAGTTCGCGTTCCGATGCAGGAGCTTCAACCGCTGCCACAGAAGACATAGTTAGCTTGTCGAAAAAAGGCAAGGATTTGGCCCAAAAAGGGTCCGAAACTCCTAGCTCAACAACACCTAAGGGTAGCGAGCAAAGAAAGTTCGAGGTCACAGAAAATAACGATGTTGTGCTTGAGGTCATTGACCCACAAACGCAAGAAGTCGTTAAATCTGTTCCGTCAGAAGAACAACTTGAATTAAGAGACGCGATCCGAAATGAGTTGGACAATATTGAGTTGGATAGTATTTAGAATTAGTACAATTTTTTGATAACAAAAAAAGAGGCTCATAACTCTGGAAGTTTCAAGTTTAGGAAGTTTGTCAATAGTTTACAGAGCTAATGTCAAAATAAGTTCTGGCCCAACAGATACAACAAGATCTGCTCCCAACGAAACTCAAGGTCAATTTTTCAAGGAAGCTCAGAGCAGCCCTATCGCACCAGTAAAAGCACCGAGTAATCTGAATGGAGAAGAAGGTGGTTTAATAAAACAGGATAATTCTGATTCAACAATTACTAAAAGCTCAATAACAAAACCTAAATTAGGCAGCCAAGTAGACGTCCTTGCGTAATCGCTGCGGATGTTAGAATAGTCCCTTGTAGTCCAAATCGTTACTCTTTTATGGAGAAACGATTTTTTTTTTATTTAATGCGCCTATCTAGCCAATGGCCTGCATAAATCGTTTGGTGATTTCTTCAGGGGTGTGGGTTACCCTTCCAGTGGAGGCGTCAAAACAAGGTTCAACTTTTATCAATAAAAAATTTGGGCCTGGTAATTCTTTGAATTTTAAAAAGGCCTCTTTAATTTCTTCCTTTTTGTCAATCCTCAAAACATTCTTATAACCGGTACTGTTTGCAATCTCTTCCAATTTTACTTTCCCAGAAAGAGACCTCTGGCTTCCTGTAGACTCATATACCTCATTATCTATCACTACATGGATTAGGTTTTCGGGAGCCTCTGCAGCAATCATGGCCAGCGTACCTAGCGCCATTAAAACATTTCCATCACCATCAATGATTATTACTTTTTTTCCAGGTTTGCACATGGCCAGCCCCAAACCAATGGAGGAAGCTAATCCCATCGATCCAATCATATAAAAATTAGCTTCACGGTCTTTTAGGGCAAACGATTCGCGACAAATAAAACCGTTTGCATGGACCACGGGCAGATTATCTTCTATGAGCGGAAGCAATTCTTGAAATGCTTCAGTGCCTTTCATCAAACAATCCTTTCTCAATAATCAATGTGTAGGGCAATTTTTCTTCACAAATTTTATTTTTTGCCTTTCTAAGAACCTCGTCACAATTATCTTCATTGAGAAGAGAATATTCCATACCCGCTGTTTTCAAAAGCTGCTTATCAATATCACCCATAATGATATGTTCTGGAGCATCCTTCCCGTCTTTCCCACGCCAACTCATAATTACAAGCATCGGAATATTGTAAATTAAATTTAGTGAGGTGAATGCATTGAGACTGTAGCCTAACCCAGAATTTTGCATAAGCAGAACAGGCATCGCCCCTGCAAGGTAGGCCCCTGAGCACAACCCCACAGCGGCATCTTCTCTTACTGCGGGCATATATCGAGCTTCTTGGTTATCCTCTAGTTCATAAATTAAACCGGATAATAAAGAACAAGGTACTCCGGTAAAAAATTTATAATCTTCTTGGATCAAGCGCTTAATAAATGACTTGGATGTTAGGGAAGACATATGTACAAACACTTACCAGTTTTGAATATTTCGCTCGCCACCATACTCACCCTGAAGCTTATGAATGAGCTTGATATATTCTTTAATTGCTTCTTCACCTTGGAATTCCACACCAATTTCCTTGGCGGCCTGATTAGACATTGGAACTCCTTCGTCTCCCATAACACCTTCACACTCACCAAAAGAATCGATGGTTTCGGCAATCATTTTTCCCAACGACAGATTATGGATATGGCCGTCAACAAGGTGATAAATTTTTCCCCCTGCATCAGGATTGCCTAGTACACATTGAATGCCTTGAACTACAGAATCCACCGAAACATATTTTGTGC
>CAZMXD010000299.1:0-2343 GCA_964570185.1 uncultured Nitrospina sp.
GGGCAGTTCATAGCGATCACAGGTTGCCTGCAAAAGGTGGAATTCGTTTTGCTCCCAATGTAAACCAAGATGAGGTAGAAGCCCTAGCAGCCTTGATGTCTTATAAATGTGCTTTAGTCGATGTTCCCTTTGGAGGTTCTAAAGGCGGACTCTTAATCGACCCAAAAAAATATGAACGTGAAGATATGGAGCGCATCACCCGGCGTTTTGCTTACGAATTGATTCAGAAAGATTATATAAGTTCTTCGACTAATGTCCCAGCACCCGATATGGGAACAGGACAACGGGAAATGGGTTGGATTGTAAGTACCTACACCTCACACCGTTCAGGCGATATCAATCATTTGGGTTGTGTGACGGGGAAACCAGTAGCCATGGGAGGAATTCAGGGTCGTGTTGAAGCAACTGGTCGTGGTGTTGTATTTGGTCTGCGTGAATTTTTCCGGCATCCGGAGGATGTTAAAAATGCCAATTTGGAAGGCAACTCTTTGGAAGGGAAGTCGATTATTATACAGGGATTAGGAAATGTGGGCTACTACACAGCTAGTATCTTGCATGATGAAGATAGGGCAAAAATCATTGCTATCCTGGAATGGGACGGGGCTTTGTACGATCCCAATGGTATTGACGTAAAGGATGTATATCAATACAAAATAAATAATCGTGGCGGGGTAAAGGGTTATACAAAAGCACAATATTTCGAGGACAGTAAAGTTTTTCTCGAAAAGGAATGTGACATTCTTATTCCAGCAGCAATGGAGGGTGTTATAAACCGTAGTAACGCAGGAAATATCGAGGCCAAAGTTATTGCCGAAGCTGCAAATGGTCCGGTTACTTTTGCTGCCGAGGCGTTGTTAAAAGAAAAAGGTACTGTGATCATTCCCGATGTTTATTTAAATGCCGGCGGAGTTACGGTTTCTTACTTTGAATGGATCAAAAACCTATCGCATATCCGATTTGGTCGCATGTCCAGGCGATACGAGGAAGTACAAAGCGAACATATTATTCAAGCAATAGAACAGACAGGCAATAAGGTTCCTCAGGAATTAGTAGAAAAATTGAGTAGTGGTGCCAACGAAATTGATCTCGTAAGATCGGGATTGGACGATACAATGTGTAAAGCATTTCAAGAAATCCGAAACAAATACTGGTCGAATGACAAAATTGCCAACTACCGAACAGCTGCAATGGCATTGGCAATAGAAAAAATTTACACGGCGTATCGAACCATGGGCATTTATCCCTAGTATATAGCAACCACAAAAAATTAATTTTCTTTGGTGCTGATAGCGATAGATAAAGATACAAGTTTTTTTATATACCTCCCCTATTTCTCAACCTATACCCATGAACAATAAAACTAGTTTTGTTGATCCTATCCATCGCCCGTGGGTAGGTATTGGCCTTTTCATTTTGTTTCTGGCAATGCTTCCAATTTGGCCCTTTACTGGTAATTGGTTGGGAGTTCCAGCTTGGGCTGCGTTTGCACTTTTAATCAGCATACTTACCAGTTTTTTTATTGCGTATGTAATCCTTCGCGTTTGGCAGGACCCGGATGATAAGGAAGAGAACAATGTCTGAAGTTTTGCCCTTTGGGTTAGATGCATTAATTGTAGTTGCCATTTATGTTTTAAGTCTCTTGTTCATTGGTTTTTATGCTTACCGGCAAAGGCAAACAGATGATATGCAGGATTTTTTCCTAGCTGGCCGTAATTTGGGTTTTACGATTCTTTTTCTTACCCTATATGCAACGCAATATAGTGGAAATACGTTATTAGGATTCAGTGGTGCTACCTATAGAAATGGTTTAAGTTTTCTAGTTTGCGTACATTTCATGACCGCAATTATTGTTTGTTATTTATTGTTCGCTCCTCAACTTTTTCGGTTGAGTCGAGAAAACCAATTTTTGACTCCAGGAGATTTTATTTTCCATAGGTATCAAAGCCAAGCTTTAAGAATTATGGTTACGGTAATTATGGTTTATGCATTGGCAAACTTTACTCTAGCCCAAATGCGTACACTGGGAACAGCATTTGCGGGAATTTCTCAGGGGCGTATTCCTATGTGGGTCGGGGTAGTAGCGCTTGCAATTGTTATGCTTGTCTATGAATCACTAGGTGGAATGCGAAGCGTTGCTTGGACCGATGCTATTCAAGGTGGAATTTTGTTGGTTGGGTTTCTAATTCTAACGGGACTGGCTTTTTCCCAATTTGGAAGTATTCCTAATGCGATTGAGAAACTAGCAAGTAATCCGGAAACGTTCTATAAAATTAAACGCCCTGATGCGGAGGGTATCCGTAATTGGATGAGTTTTATTTTGCTAGTTGGATTCGGAGCGGCTAT
>CAZMXD010000300.1:0-2342 GCA_964570185.1 uncultured Nitrospina sp.
TATCACAAATGACAAGAGAGATTTTTAATAAAAATTTTTGTTATAAGGAAAATAAAGAAAAACAGATTGTGTGGAATATTGAGAATTTTCTGTCTTATCCAGTTGCCTTGCAGAGAAGGCTGATCCGCGAGACATTTTTTAGGGTATCGGGCGAAAAGCAAGGAATCTTGGCCTTTCATGTTGAGCAAACTCGCAATCTTTTTTACTCACCTAAAGTTGGAAAAACACTTAATCTGCCAAGCAATGTTGCAGTTGACTGCGATTATTTTTCAATAGCCTTCAAAAAGGTTTTAAAGAGGTTTAAGAAAAATATTTTTAAAGGTGAAAGGTTTGCTATTCCGATCCTTATTCCTGGCATAACAGAATTAAAAGATGGCAATATTAGGGTTGAGACCCAAATCATTGAGAAAAATACTAATTTTTCCTCATTAAACTCGAAAATAGAAGCTTTTTTTGATATCGAAAAAACAGGATCTAAACTTAAGGTTCGTTTTTTTCGTGAAGGGGATCGGTTTTGTCCTTTAGGAATGTCTGGGAGCAAAAAATTAAAATCATTTTTCATCGATAAAAAAGTGCCTAAAAATATCAGGCATCGAATACCAATATTGACAAATGATAAAGATGATATTATTTGGGTTTATGGTCAAAGGATTGCGCATTTTTGCAGGGTGACCGATAAGACAAAAAAGATGCTTTTTATCCAAGGCAACAGACCTATAAATTAATCAAATATATCATTAGAGTTGTGGTAGGATAGGTATATAGTAATTAGATATTTCAGTGTTTTAAGGAGAGAATTTTGAATCAATTTTATAAAAATCTGGCACTTTGGCTGGTTATAGGCATTGTATTAATTGCCCTCTTTAATATGTTCAGCCAACCGCTTACCCAACAGTCTGATGTTGTATTTAGTGATTTTATGGATCAGGTTGAAAAGGGACAGGTGAACGAAGTCGTAATAAATGGCGACAATATTAGCGGGAAGTACATGGATGGCAAATCATTTCAGACGACCGCTCCTCCAAAGGACCCTGATTTAATCAAATCCCTTCGCCAAAAAAATGTCCGTATTGTTGTAGTGGCTCCTGAACAAACTAGCTGGTACATGAGTATCCTGATTTCCTGGTTTCCCATGTTGTTGTTATTGGGAATTTGGATTTTTTTCATGCGTCAAATGCAAGCGGGTGGCGGGAAGGCCATGTCTTTTGGAAAAAGTAAAGCAAGGCTGCTTAACGACACTAAAAACAAAACAACTTTTAAAGATGTTGCGGGTGTAGATGAGGCAAAAGAAGAACTTCATGAAATCATTGAATTTTTAAAAGAGCCGCAAAAATTTAGCAAACTTGGGGGAAAGATCCCGAAAGGTGTATTATTGGTGGGGCCACCAGGAACCGGAAAAACCTTGCTTGCCAGAGCCATTTCTGGTGAGGCTAATGTTCCATTTTTTAGTATTAGTGGCTCGGATTTTGTAGAAATGTTTGTAGGGGTAGGAGCGTCTCGAGTGCGAGACTTATTTGAACAAGGAAAGAAAAACAGTCCATGCATCATATTTATTGATGAAATTGATGCGGTAGGCAGGCACCGTGGTGCAGGTTTAGGGGGAGGGCATGACGAAAGAGAGCAAACCTTAAATCAGCTACTCGTGGAAATGGATGGCTTTGAAAATAACGAAGGGGTTATATTGATTGCTGCCACAAATCGACCAGATGTTTTGGATCCCGCATTATTGAGACCCGGGCGTTTTGATAGGCAGGTGACAGTGGGACGTCCTGATGTCAAAGGTCGTGAAGGAATTTTAAAAGTTCATACCTCCACCGTACCTTTATTGGATGGAGTGGATTTGAAGGTTATTGCCAGAGGGACACCGGGGTTTACAGGTGCTGATTTAGCTAATCTTGTTAATGAAGCTGCATTGCTTGCAGCTAGAGACGATAAAAAGGCTGTTGCTATGACCGACTTTGAAGAGGCGAAGGATAAGGTCATGATGGGTGTTGAAAGACGGAGTATGGTTATTTCGGAAAAAGAGAAAAAAACTACCGCATACCATGAAGCAGGACACGCGCTAGTTGCTGCACTTTTGCCTGAGACTGATCCCCTTCATAAAGTAACCATCATTCCTCGTGGCAGGGCATTGGGAGTTACCATGCAACTGCCAATGGATGAAAAGCATACTCACCAAAGAAGCTACCTAATCAACAGTCTTGCAATTTTAATGGGTGGCCGTTGCGCAGAGGAAATTTGTTTGGGTGAAATGACCACTGGTGCAGGAAATGATATCGAACGAGCTACCGAAATGGCCCGGAAAATGGTCTGTGAATGGGGAATGAGTGAAAAGATGGGAC
>CAZMXD010000301.1:0-2314 GCA_964570185.1 uncultured Nitrospina sp.
ACAATATTTTTTTCGTCATCAACAATGAGAATTCGTTCTTTAGGCAAAATTTTCTCCAAATGCTTCAGTTGACAGAGGTTGTAACTCCAAGTCGGCGGAATTCCAGATAAAATATTTTTTCACCTGCATTGATAAAGTTTTTTTCATACTTTGTTTTTGGTAGGTCAACCCTCTCTTTCAGAAAACCTCGTTGGCTATCAAGGTTTTCCAATAATGCTTCTGAATTAAAATATCCCAGTATTTCATTTGCATAGCTTTCGC
Source organism: uncultured Nitrospina sp. (assembly GCA_964570185.1). GTDB lineage: Bacteria > Nitrospinota > Nitrospinia > Nitrospinales > VA-1 > UBA8687. The sequence continues at coordinate 262 of CAZMXD010000301.1, forward strand.
TATCTGTTGCCAAGTAGGTTTTTCCTTCCAAACTTAGTTTTTGTGCTAATTGCTTAATAAATTTGGGTTTAATTAGTCTTCTTTTGATATGCCTTTTTTTCGGCCAAGGATCTGGGAAATTTATGTAAATAGTGTTTAATTCTTTATCTTTAAAAAGCACAGGAATCTTAATTCTAATATCCCCATACACCACCCTTATATTTTCTAGTTGAAGATTTTTAATGCGTGTCATCAACTTTCTTATTCCCTTATGATAAAAGTCTATTCCTATAAAATTACTGGCAGGCTCTTTGGCTGCCATTTCAATCAAAAAGTTTCCCATTCCAAAACCAATTTCCAGCTTAATAGGATTTGTGTTTCCAAATTGAGACTGCCAATCTGGTCTTTTATCTAAATCTAAAAAATAAGGGTCTTCTTCTGCAATTTCTGCAAATGATATTATAGGTTTTGCCATTCGTCTTAAACTCAATCCTCTTCATCTGGTTCATCGTGAATCGTTACCACTTTTAAAACCTCAAACTCTAATTTATTATCGGGGAGTGGAATAATAACGTCATCTCCCTGTTGTTTACCCACTAGAGCACGGCCTACAGGAGATGCTGCAGATAGTTTTTTTTCGTCGGGGTTAACCTCCTCTGGAAATACCAGTTGGAATTTGGTTTTTTCGCCAGAGTTAAGGTCGCGAAGATAAAGTGTGCTGCCAAGCCCGGAACGATCATTAGGGATTTTGCCGAGGTCAATTGAAGTGATATCACTAATTCTTTTTTGCAAAAGGGAAACTCTTGATTCAAGAAACATTTGTCTTTCCTTGGCAGCTTTAAATTCCGCATTTTCACTCAGGTCGCCATGTTCACGTGCGGTTTTTAAAGCTTTGGGTAAGTCGACTTGTAATTCTTTCTGGGATTCTTTTAGTTCCTTATCCAGTTTGTCCAATATGGGGAGTCGCGTCATAAAAAATTTATCTCAAGAAAAAAATGCTTTAATGTTATTTACCCTTAGACTTTTTGAAACTAAAGTCATTTTGTTTAGTTTTTGAAAGTCTCTAAAGGGTGTAGTTAAATTGTGTAAGAGAATAGTATGTTAGATCTGGTATGCTAATCTTAAAAAATTTCCTAAACCATTTAAATGAAATCCTTTACATGAAAAAGGCAACTTATTGTATGGGGTGAATTGCTTTTTGGTCAACATAAATTTCCACCTTATCTGGGGGCTATTATTTGTAAGCTGCGAGGCATAATGGGGTTAACGGCTGGCCTTGTCTTTTTGTTTATCCCGCCAGAGGATGAGCCAGTGTTGCAGTAGTTTGATAGGTTGTGTGCCGCGAAACTTTCGGCGTTTGATTTTGGGTAATGCGTCGTGTTGGAGTTTAGCTATGACCGTTGAGCCTACAGCTTCTTCTATGACTACCCCGCGTTGAGCGTGTTCCAGTTTTTTTGATTCGCAAATTCCTCGGAATGCGACCACCATTCGGCAGTCTAGAGGCCGATCTTCATATACCTGACAGGCGCCTTCATTATTCAGAAAAGGACAAGGCTGGTTGATTACGAGCCGGTGCCAGTCTACCTGATCAAGGTCCTTCCCTGACCGAATTACTTCATCCACTTTTTTAATGGTTCGATTTGAATTTTCTATTAGTTCGTTAAGATCAATGCCTTTTTCTTGGGCATTTTTTAGGATGCTGTCCCACTCTATTTGCGTACAGGTTACTCCAGTGTGGCAGCAATGATCGCAACCACGATGACATTGCAGCGGCGGAATGCCTTCGTTATACACCTTTTCAAGATGTTTCCAGAACATTCTTAAGGCAGAGGTTTTTTCGAGTTTTGCCCTGTCTTTAGAAAACTCAACCAGGGTTTCATATGCCTGTTGAATTTGGTTTTCAGAAAATTTGTGTTTTAGGAATTTGCCCAATTCATCGGTATGGGTCATACCGTAGATGAACATTCCATTTTGATCTGTTTGCAAGGACATTTAACTAAGCTAAAAATATATCTATTGCTGCTGGTCTGCGTTTTTTGTTTTGGCAACGTATTTCATTTGCAGTTCATAGATC
>CAZMXD010000302.1:0-2301 GCA_964570185.1 uncultured Nitrospina sp.
ACCGCAAATTCCGGCTCAAGTCGAATCTTCCAACGACTCTTGAAGTTTCTAAAAATGCTCAAAAAACACAATTTTGCTATTTAGATCCAGGTTAATTTTTAGTGGCAGGTTGCTGTTGGGTTAAGCAATGCACTCCACCGAGTCCCCAAATAAGTGTTTGGGATGGAATGGGAACTATGTTGCGGTTAGGAAAAAGTGGGGCCAAAATAGCAATAGCACGTTTATCGTTTGGATGGTCATACACCGGCACAAGTACAGATTTGTTTGAAATATAAAAATTTGCATAGCTTGCAGGTAAGCGCTCATCTCGACTACCTATGCGTCCAGGCATAGGTAGTCGAATTATTTCTAAAGGATTATTATCCTGATCAGTTACGGTTTTTAAATGGTCATAATTATTTTTTAGGTTCCGATAATTAGAGTCGTACTCATTGTCTTCAACCGCGCAAACAATTTTTTGAGGATTCACAAAGCGAGCAATATTGTCAACATGTCCATCAGTGTCATCGCCTTCAATTGCTCCCCTTAGCCAGATGATTTTTGAAATCCCCAAATAGTCCTTCAAAATTTTTTCCATTTCTTCGAAGTTAATCTTATTATTACGATTGGGGTTCATGATGCAAGATTGGGTAGTCAAGCACGTACCTAATCCGTTCACGTCTATGGCTCCTCCTTCTAAAACTATCCCGGGTTTAAAATACCGCAATCCTGATTCTTTTAATATTATTGTCCCTGCGAGATCATCCAGTTCCCATTTATATTTTCTTCCCCAAGAATCGAAGTCCCAATCATTGGCAGCTACTTTTCTTTTCCCGTTTTTATCTTGAACAATAAAATTGGGTCCATAATCACGAATCCAAGAGTCATTAGTAGGAATATCATGGAAGATAATATTTTCCATTTTTACATCTTCATTTTGAAGACTTGCTTTTACCGATCTTTCCATCTTTTCATCGGTCACAAGAAGGTGAGTGGATTCATGAATGGCAAGATGCCTGACTATGGTTAGAAATTCGTTTTCGATTTTTTGTTTATCTTGGTTTGGCCAGGTTTCAGGATTGTGAGGCCAAGTGAGCCATGTGGCTGAATGGGGTTCCCATTCCGCCGGCATGCGATAACCTAAAGATATAGGTGTTTCACTCATCAGAGCCTAAAAAAATTTTGGTTAGATTCTTATAGAAATCAATTCTACGGTCCCTTAAAAATGGCCAACTTTGCCTGGTGGTTTCAATTTCATCTAATTTACAGGAGGCTATAATTATCTCCGCCTTATTACCGCTGGCTCGTTTGATAATTCTGCCAAATGGATTACATACAAATGAGTTGCCCCAAAAGGTTAGATCTTTTTCTTTTTGAACTCGATTAACAGAGGCGACAAATAAACCATTTGAGATTGCATGAGATTTTTGAATGGTTTCCCAAGCTGAAATCTGTTGGTCATATTCATTCAGATCACATTCTTGAAATCCGATCGCTGTTGGATAAAATAAAAACTGTGCTCCAGTTAAAGCAGCAAGTCTTGCTGCTTCTGGAAACCATTGGTCCCAACAAATTAAGACTGAAATTTTTCCGTAGCGTGTGGAAAAACTTTTAAAACCACTATCACCAGGTGTGAAATAATATTTTTCATAAAAGCAAGGATCATCTGGGATATGCATTTTTCGGTATATTCCTGAAATACTTCCATCAGCGTCAAGAATTACGGCGGAGTTATGATAAATTCCTTCTGCTCTTTTTTCAAATATGGGTACTATTAAAACAATTTCGAGCTCTTTTGCCAAATGCGCAAAAGCTTTGCTTGTTGGTCCTGGTATGGTTTCGGCCAAGGAAAAATTTTCTGGGTTTTCTGTTTGACAAAAATAATTTGATAGAAAAAGTTCGGGAAGGCAAATAATTTGCGCTTCCAGTTTAGCTGCCTCGCGCACATATTTAGTTGCTGTCTCAAAATTTTGTTCTGGGTCTGAAGTACAAGCCATTTGTATCAACCCTATAGTTCGTATGTTAGAAACAATGTTTCGCATCGTAATTAATAAGAAAAAGTGATAATTACTTCCTTGCGATCTGGTGTGTTAATATATCATAACAAACTTATTAGTTACTGAAGTCAGCCTTCCGATATTTGGTCTGATTATTAATTTTCACATTGGGATTGTGGATTAATATAATGTGGGTTAAGCAAGCTTTTAGAGATTATTACAAGCCAAGACTAAAACGTGAGTTGAAACGTGATCCAAGTCAGGAAGAAATGGATCAACGTTTTGAAGAGATTTATAGTCAGGTCAATTGCATATTATTAGCAGG
>CAZMXD010000303.1:0-2275 GCA_964570185.1 uncultured Nitrospina sp.
CTATATTTTTGTTGTAATTTTAATATAATTATAGGATTATATTTGTATCCGTTAAATTTTTAAGCACATTAGATTCTGGAACTTAGCTTTGTTTGCAGAGATTACTATTTAGATAAATGAATATGGGGAAAAATTTTAGGCGAGGTTTTAATATGAAAAAATTGAATTGGAATGTAATTATCACCATAGTATTTTTTATGTTCTTCACAACGGCTTGTTCTAAAAAGCTCATGCCGCCCGAAATAGAAACTTCAGGAGGTGTCAGCGAAGGAAATGAGTTCACGGCTTCTTCCGCCTCACCACAAGAGAAAGACATTGCTGGCTCAGGTGGCTCTGGAGATTCAGGCTTTTTTAGTGAAGAGCCCATTCTAGAAAATGGATCCTCATCTTCTGCAAATGGATCAGGAGATGACAGTTCATCCGGTCAAGCAAATATCGGAAACGGATCAGCCGGTTCATTTGATTCCAATCCTTTTACCCCTGGGAGTGGTTCGGGTTCATCTAGCTCCATGGATTCTGGAATTCAAGAGTCTCGATTGCAGTCTTTCCAGGCATCGGCAGACCTGAAGGATATCCATTTTAAATTTGACCAGTCTGATTTGGATAATAATTCCAAATCAATCTTGAAGGCCAATGCCAAATTTCTCAAAAAAAATCCGGGCCTTCATGTAGAGATTCAGGGTCATTGTGATGAGAGGGGCACCAATAACTATAATATTGCTCTTGGTGAACGCCGCGCGCATTCCACCAAAAAGTATTTGGTGTCACAAGGTGTGGACTCCAGAAATGTGCATGTTATAAGCTACGGTGAAGAAAAGCCTTTTTGTTTTACCAGCAACGAAACCTGTTGGCATGAAAATCGCCGGGCGCATTTTATGGTTTCAAAATAACTCCTCCCAGTTTTTAACGATTCTGGGTAGAATTGTATATAATAAGCCGCGCTGGGGATTTTTTTCCCGGCGCGGTTTTTTTTAGCAGTAAGAATTTGAAAACTAATAATCTTACGCTTTTTTTAATGAGAGAGAAAAATCTATGAAGGTTAAGCTTACTCATACCATTTTGATTCTGGCAATCTTGATTTTTCTTTTTCCTGTCAAAACGTTTGCACAGCTATTTGGCCCGGATGATGAAGACCTGGCTAAAATAGAGTTTGAATTAAAAAAATTCAATGCCCACCTGGAGAACCTGAAAAGTACTGAGATTACCAATCTGCATGGCCAGCAGGAAGATCTGTTGCGGCAGATTGAAGAAATCAAGCAAATCCTTCCTCAGTTGCAGGGAGCTATTGATCAGGGGAAGCAGGAAACCCTTAGCAAAATAGAAAGGACCAATACTAAATTGAATGATCTGGAGGCCGAGGTTAAACATCAGGTTTTGAGCAAAATTCACCAGCAGAACAAAACCATCCTCCAGCAAAATAAAAATATTGAAATTTTCCGCGAGGGGTTAAGTAATGATATGGAAAAACTGGGAGATTCCAATAAAACAAATTTTCAGGATTTCTCAAGGGCCAATCAGGAAACTTTGGGCAAGGTGGTTCAGCAGTTGGAAGCGCAAAGCTCTACAACCAAAAAGGGATTTGAAGACACGATCTCACTTTTTCGTAATGATGTGATTCCTACAATTGCAGCTGAAAACGATAATAATCGGCAGACGATCCAGGAGAACTTGAGGCAAGGGAACAATGAAACACAAAAAAGCTTGGAAGCTTTCTTCACAAAAAATCAACAGGTGAATCAGAAGCTTAGGGAAATTCTACAGGAGAGCCTGAAACAAGGGGCGGAAACCAAGTCGCTTCTGGATGCCATCAAAAAGGATCAGGAAATAACTTATAAAAGCCTGGAGGGCGCTAATCAAAATATTTCCGGAAACCGCTCAGCAATATCAGAAACCAAAAAGGCCGTGGTTCTGGCGAATAAAAACCTTTTTGTGGCTGATGAAAAAAATAATAAGCTGGCAGATAGCCTGAAAGCATTGCAGGCTCAAAATCAAGCTTCAAGCCAAGCCCTCTCCGCTATCGAGGTTGATTTGAAAAATTCCAAGGAGTTCAATAAATTAGCTGATGAAAAGTTCAGCAAGCTGATAGATCTTTCCTCCGAGCTTGCTGTCCATTCCACGGAATTGGAAAATTCGGTGATTGGACAATTGAAAGATTCTGAACAAAAAGAAGATAATCGTAGTACCAAGGTGGACCTGGCAAATGAAAAACTTTCCCGTCTGATTGAAATTTTGAAAACAATTGCCCAGGAACAGGCCAAGTTGGACCCAGTTGCCG
>CAZMXD010000304.1:0-2266 GCA_964570185.1 uncultured Nitrospina sp.
AGAGGCCGGTGATTGGGCAGAAGAACCTAAAAGCAATATGGGAAAGGTGGGCTACGTCATCACTGCAGCCAAGACCCGTGAAGAAGCAATTCGGATTAACGACCTAGCGCGAAAAACGATTCAGATTGAAGTTGGTGCTTCGAATGCTTTGACCTGGGATATTATTCGTAATAATGCCAGAAAAAAATTCTACGTTGCCTGTAAGGCCTGCGCTGTTTGCGATGGCCATGAATGTTCCGGAAAAGTACCAGGAATCGGTGGTATTGGTACAGGTAGTTCCTTTACGGAAAACCTTACTGCTCTGGCCCGTTATCAGCTCAATCTGCGGACCATTCATAAAATTAAAAACCCAGATACATCTATAGAATTATTTGGTCATAAACTAGCCTTGCCCGTTTTAGCCGCTCCTATAACCGGAATGGAAACGAACCTCGCTGGAGGTATGGATGAAAAAGAATATGCCAATGCCATTCTCGACGGTTGCCTGGAGTGCGGAACATTGGGAATGGTGGGGGATGGCGCTAACCCTAAAAAATATCTGATTGGATTGGAAGCTATTAAAAACCATGGCGGCTTGGGAATCCCAATTTTTAAACCGCGTGAATTCAACCTTGACATTATCAAACGTTTCAAGGCAGCAGAAGACGCGGGCGCACTGGCTGTTGGTGTTGATATCGATGCGGCTTCTTTTAAAACTATGTCGCTAAAAGGTCAGTCAGTAGGACCAAAGACAATTGATGAATTACGGGAATTAAAGTCACACCTGAAAGTTCCTTTCATCTTGAAAGGAATTATGAATGTGGAATCCGCATTATCTGCCGTGGAATCAGGGGCCGATGCTATTGTTGTTTCCAATCATGGGGGACGGGTTATGGACCATATGCCAGGGACCGCTGAAGTGCTCCCAGAAATTTCCAATGCAATTGCGGGTCGTATCAAAGTTCTTGTGGATGGAGGAATTCGAGAGGGCATTGACATAATTAAAATGCTGGCATTGGGAGCCGATGCGGTGATGATTGGCAGACCTATTTGTATTGCAGCGTTTGGTGCGGGGCAGGAGGGGGTTTCGTTTTACCTTCAGGAGAAGGTTAAGGAATTGAAAAAGGCGATGATCCTCACTGGATGTGGTTCTGTTGATCAAATAGATCCTTCCATAATATTCAGGAAGAAAGGCGAGCGTTGATGAAATCGAAAAAACCTTCATTACAGGTTATGCCTGAGCGCAGTTTATACCAATTACAATCGTTTATTGAAGACAAACCAATTAAAAATGCTGGGCCTCTTCAAGCGACATTAGTTCGCTCTTTAAGAAAATTAAAAACCGAATATGATGCTTGTGGATTAAAACTCTCCACAGAAGATGCGGGCATGACTGTTCATCAGATTAAGTTCTGGGCTGAGTTTTCCCTCTTGCCTGTTGTAGTTAAAATTGGCGGGCCTAACGCCAGAAATGACATCAGGCAACTTGTGCCTTTAAAAATTGAAGGTTTGATTGCGCCGATGGTGGAATCCCCCTATGGTCTGGAAAACTTTATTGCAGCAGTAAAGGATTTCACTACGCCCATGGAATTTGGCAGATTAAGTAAACATATCAATATAGAAACGGTCACAGCGGTCAAGCAGCTAGATAACATCCTTAATATTCCGGAAGCTGATTTGCTGGATGAGATAACTATTGGCTGCAGCGATTTGTCAGCCTCCTTAAAAAAACCCGTAATCGATCATCTTCTATTGAACAGAGTGGCAAGGGTTACAAAAAAAGTTCAGTTGAAAAAAATCCCTGTTTCGGTAGGGGGAGGAATTCAACCAGAAACAATTGATGGCTTTCTCAAGAAAGTGCGGCCCGATAAATTTAATACAAGAGTGGTGACGTTTAATGCTATCCCTGGTCGAAAATATGAGCAGGCTGTGGCTGAAGCATTACGTTTTGAAATTCTTATGTTGGAGCACGATGCTGATCAAGGTTTTATCACCCGTACCGAAGAAAAATTTCGTACAGAGGAGCTAAAAAAACGATTAAAATATGCTGTTTAGCCATCGTTTTTGCGCTTTTCTTCTCCCTCCTTTTTCTCGCCGTTTATTTATGTAGGATATTATTGACAAACTAGCGAAATATCATAAAATACAACCCTCGATTTACCTTTAGACCTTTAAAAAAGTAAATTTAGCGGACTTGACCGCAGTTGTTTTTCCGCAATTTATTGATTTGCTTTTACCTCATTTATTTTTCATTTTTTAATCTTGGAGAACAGGAAAACAAAATGCA
>CAZMXD010000305.1:0-2247 GCA_964570185.1 uncultured Nitrospina sp.
CTAAAACTTTTTGAATTTCTCTTAATTTCTAAATGAATTTTTTTACCTGGTTTTACTTTAGATAATTCTCCGAACCAGTCTTGAATTAATTTTATTTTTTTTGAATTAAAAGATAGTATAACATCATCCTCTTTAAGATCGTCAAAAATCCCTAGACCATCTTTGCTTAAGCGTCCATGAATACTTTTAATAAAAACTTCTTTTTTATTATTAACATCAACAGCTATCCTTGGGAGCATTTGTCTATTTAAGCTGTCTTCATGGGAGATTGGAATTATTGATTTGGTAAGAACTTTTCCTTTTCTTTCGATGACAAAATCTACTTTTTGACCCCACTTTAACTTTTTTCTTTCATTATCAAAATCAGCAACCATTTTTATTGATGTTCCATTTATTTTACAAATTAAATCATCTATCTTTAAAATTTGATCAGCCAATCCTCCTGCTTGAATAAATGTTATTCTCGGTTCTTTTTTAGGGTTTGAACAATAAAACGACCCGCAATCAGTACACTTGTGATTTCCACTTAAATCACTCATTTTAATATCGAAAAAGACTATTTTAGGAAGCCCAGGCGCCTTGGTTTCTTCCGAATTATTTTTGTTATCTTTATTTTTTTTTTTGAAAATTATATTTTTAACTTTTTTTATTAATTTTTTCACTATTCGATGACTATATGTTCAATACTTTCGTACTGTTTTTTCAGGTCCTCTGCGGATTCTGGTCTTAGCGAAATTTCGTACTTTTTCTTCGAAGATTCATCCATGAATGTGCAGTGGAGTTTTCCCGAGGTATCGTATTTGTAAGTTACCTGAATGGGACGGCCTTTAGGCTTTTTGTCGGGAAATTCCAAGCGTCCTTCGTGAATTATATTTACAAATTCGCGGTTTTTTTCCCTGCCTTCGCTTTGTGTAATTTCTATAGATACAGCTTCTTGGTCGTCATAAAGTGTGACTATTGTATCAGTTTTGGTTGCCGGTAACGGCGTATCACGATCGATAAGGATCATATTGGTTGTTACTTTTCTATTTAATACAGGGTCATCAGCCTGTACGAGCGTTCCCATATAGAAGTTGCAAACATCCTGCATTTTAACTTTTTCAATGGCCTGTTTTTGCGCCTCGTTTAAACTTCGCTTTGACTTTAATCCTGCATAGATAGCTGCGCCTGCAGCGACAGCTTCATCAACATTCACACCTTTAAGTGGTGGTTTTTTCATTATGTTCTCGATGGTTTTTGTAACAATTGGAATTCTTGTCGAGCCACCAACGAGAAGAGTATGACTAATGTTTTCTGGTTTGAGTCCGCTACCGTCCAATGCTTCTTCCATCAGCATCTTGAGTTTTTCTATGTGGGTTTGGATGGATTGTTCGAATTCTGATCGAGTAATTTCAATTTTCTTGGGTCCTTTCGGCCCTTCAATGACTTCAGCATGTTTCTCACGAACCGATAAAGCTCGTTTAATTTGTTCCGCCTTTTCCATATATTCAAGTTTTTTATTGGCTAGGTCCAATCCTTCACCAGTAGCCTCTTTATATTTGTTGTTCATGATATTCACGAGCTCTGAATCGAAATCTTTTCCTCCAAGCCATTTATCCCCTCGGCTAGTTATCACCTCAACTTTTTGTGCTTCGATTTCGCAAACCGTCACATCGAAAGTTCCTCCTCCAAGATCGAAGACGAGCACCTTTCCAGTTATTTTTTTCACAGCTGGTAAGCTTGCATAATAACAAGCTGCGGCAGTGGGTTCGTTGATCAGTTCAATGACCTCAATACCTGCCATTTTAGCAGCATCGAGTGTGGCCACTCTTGCTTTTTCTGCAAAGAGTGCAGGGACGGTAATTACGGCTTTCTTTACATCCGATGAATACCCTTTGAGCTTGCCTAATATAAAAGAGGAAACTTGAGCAGGAGAATAACAATCTTCTTTTGCTCCCTCTTTATCAATCCATTCACCTTTTTGAGTTGAAAAGACTACGTCATTTTCCATTTGTCGTTTGGTTTCGGTTGCAACGTTTTTTGGCGTTGCAATCAAAGCATCTAAGGCCTTGTCGCCCACAACCGCATTCTTTTCTTTTAAATAGACTGCGCTTGCGGTAATTTTTTTATTGGTATCCGTTGATGCTAATACTTCTGGATTCCCCAAATCATCTAGTTGTGCGATTGCACTATATGTTGTTCCCAAATCTATTCCAATTATTTTACTCATTTTTAATTTTCCAATTCATATACTTGAACCTCAGCATT
>CAZMXD010000306.1:0-2247 GCA_964570185.1 uncultured Nitrospina sp.
AAACTGCTTGCTATTTTTTTCGGCGGTCTTTGCTGTGGGCAGCTCAACTTTTTTACTTTGCAAGGTGGTGGTGGAGGTCAGCATGAAAAAAATAAGCAGCAGGAACACGACATTGATCATCGGGATCAAGTCGAGTTTGAACGGCGACTTTTCTTTATATGGGAACCGTATCATTATTTTATTATTGAAAAGTTTTCCGCCCCAGCTTCACGCGAAACATCGAGGACACGGGTAAACAGTTCATATTTAACCTTGGGCGCCGAATCAATCACAACCAGCTTGTCTGACCTTTTTGAAAGGTCTTGACCCAAGGCAGCCCCAAGCGCATCAATCTGAATTGGCCTGTCATTTAACCGGAGCTTATTATTACGATCGATTTTAATAATAATATCTTTTTCAATCTTTTCGGTCTCTTCGCCCTCGGGAAGATTGATAGCCAGTCCCTGGCCTTGAATGGCGAAGGTCAGCATGAAAAATATTAGCAACAGAAACACCACGTCGATCAGCGGCGCCATATCAATATGGAAACGTTTTGTTTTAGAGGGAAATAAATCCAGCATAGCCGCTCCTTTATAACGTCTGACTCGTCAGCTCGGGTGTCGGTTCTGATTTGGAATTACGGCTGTCATAAACATTACCCGAATCGTCATGCTCTTCGTACAGGTGGTGAATCAGATATTGCCCGTATTTGCCTAAGAGAAAAGAAATAGCTTCCACCTTTCTTTCAAAATAATTGAGCATGATGACAACCGGAATCGCAAGAGCCAGACCCGCCGCGGTAGTCAAAAGAGCTTCCCAGATACCGCCCGCCAGCAGACTCGGGTCCACTTGCCCCTTATATTGGGCAACCTTATTGAAGGCCTTTACCATTCCCACAACAGTTCCCAATAATCCCATAAGGGGCGAGATGGTGGCTATCACTTCAAGGCCCCTGAGGTTTTTTCTTAACTCGCGGATTTCTTCCTGGCCGTGTACCGTTAACTTTTCTTCAAGTTTCCATCGAGGTTCTTTGCGCGCTTGGATTCCTACTTCTAATACCCGCGAAACCGGGCCGTCGGTACTCTTGTGAATATCCGTGGCGCCAACTTGCTTACCATTACCCGCTAAATCTTTTATTGCCGCGAAAATATCGTCCGGATTTTCTTTGCACTTTTTAAAGAAAACCAGCCTTTCAATAATTATGGCAAAGGCAATTATGGAAGCGATGAAGATGGGGTACATCATGGCCCCTCCTTTTCCCATTAATTCAATGCCGGACGTGAATGTATCAATCATGTTTTACTTGCCTGTGAATTTAAATTTTTTGATTTTTAAGACGCGTTTAAGGGATTCCTATATATCCCGTAAAAAACATACAATTTCGGGCGGTAATCTCCGCCCCAAAAAACCCATAATGATAACGATTTTCAATAATATAGAGGGATTTAGAGGCTTATGTCAATGTTTTAATGCTACCTTTTAAAACATGGGATAAAAGACGAGCCCGCGACCAGGGCGCAACTCCTGACCGCGGGCTCTTTCATCCGGCCTAACGGGGAAGCAGGCCGAAAAATTAAAAATTTATCTCTGTTATCCGGATAAAGCGTGTTGACTATTGGCAACCTCGACAAAATAGTCGCAGACTACGACGGCGAGCTTGAGAGGGTCCACCGGTTTAGTGACCCATTCATAAATATTTAAATTTTGAAGTTCCTTGGAAGCCGCCAAAAAAGGATGTGAAGCAAGGTAAATCACTTTTTCACATAGTTTGCCAGAAATCTGATTTACAAAATCCAAACCGGATTGCCCGGCCAAATCCTCGTCAATAATTACCAGGTCATTGGACTTCATCAATTTATCAGGGCACCCCTTACCGCTGGAAAATCTTACTTCATGCCCAAAACGAGACAGCATAATTGCCAACCTTCCTCTTTCTTGGGGATTATTGTGAACCAAAAGAATTTTTTTGGGCGCAATCGTCATGTTTACCCCCCCTCCTAACTAAGGCCGTTGAGGCAACGTTTTAGCGCTGAAATACTGCTAGAGTGGCAACGGTCTACCGGGATGTTATTCTCTTTGGCGACACGGACAGCCTCGGTAACCATGGGGTGAGCAACCGTGCCGGTAAAGATAAGGATTCGTTGGACCCCATCCATGCGTCGCGCCATATTGGGAATGCGCTGACTAAACACGCGCGCGTCAAAACCTCTGTCTCTACATTCTCTTTCATAAGACCTCTTCAATCTATCCAACCCGCCAATAATTGCG
>CAZMXD010000307.1:0-2246 GCA_964570185.1 uncultured Nitrospina sp.
TCTGTCAGTTGCCCCCCTTCTTCATAACCAACATAACCTGGTGGGGCACCTGTTAAACGAGAAACATTGAATTTCTCCATATATTCAGACATATCTAAACGAATTAATGAATCCCTGTCTCCGAACATGAATTCAGCAAGAACATTTGCTAGCTCAGTTTTCCCCACGCCTGTAGGGCCTAAAAAAAGAAATGTGCCAATGGGTCGCTTCATGTCTTTCAGTCCCGAACGAGACCGCCGAATTGCTTTGGTAAGAACTTTTATAGCTTCTTCCTGCCCAATAACTTTTCCAGCTAACTCTTCCTCCATGTTCATCAAGCGAATGCTTTCCTTCTCTTCGATTCGGGAAAGAGGAATGCCTGTCATACTTGAAACAACATCAGAAATATCGTCTTCAGTGATTTGTGGTTCACTGGTATCTCGCTCTTTGTTCCACTCATCTTTTACAGCCTCCAGTTTTTCTATTAACTCTTCTTCCTTGTCGCGTAATTCAACTGCCTTTTCGAATTCCTGATTTTCTATGCATATTTTTTTATCTCGAACCACCAAATCGATTTCCTTCTGAATTTTTTTCATATCAGGAGATTGAGTCACCTCTCGCAGACGCACCCTAGAGCCTGCTTCGTCGATTACATCTATGGCTTTATCAGGCAAAAAACGATCCGTAATATAGCGTTCGGCAAAACGAACAGCCGTGACAATCGCATCATCCGTGATTTTGGCCTTGTGATGTAGCTCATAGGGAACCTTAAGACCTTTAATAATCTCTATGGTTTCCTCAACCGTCGGCGGATTTACAATAATGGGCTGAAAGCGTCTTTCAAGCGCACCATTTTTTTCAATATATTTTCTATATTCTTCCAGAGTGGTTGCGCCAATACATTGAATCTCACCTCGAGACAGCGCTGGCTTTAGCATATTAGAAGCATCCACAGAACCTTCTGCGGCACCTGCGCCAACTAGAGTATGCAGCTCATCCACAAAAAGAATCACATTTTCATTTCCCATTATTTCTTTCATAATCCCTTTTAGACGTGCCTCAAATTGGCCTCGGTATTTGGTACCAGCAATTAGCGAACCTAAATCAAGGGATACCACCCGCTTATCAAAAAGAGTGTCTGGCACTTCCCTTTCAATAATCAATTGCGCCAAACCTTCGACAATAGCAGTTTTGCCAACACCCGGCTCACCAATCAAAACAGGATTATTCTTAGTACGACGACTCAATATCTGAATAACACGTTCAATTTCTTTAGCACGTCCAATAATGGGATCCAGCTTCCCATCAAGCGCCATCTTGGTCAAGTCGCGACTAAATTCATCCAAGGTTGGTGTTTTACCCACTTCGCGATTGGCTTCTGTGGGTTCTTTAAACATCTCAACAATTTTTTCGCGGACATCATCAAAAAACATCCCGAAACTATTGAGAACTCGGCAAGCCACCCCTTCTTTTTCTTTCAAGAGGCCTAAAAGTAAATGCTCGGTGCCTATGTAATTGTGATTAAGGGAACGTGCTTCCTCCACCGCAAACTCTAATACTTTTTTGGCTCGAGAGGTGAATGGAATATCCCCAATGATCAAAGAATTAGAACTTCGAGGCAAGCTTTTCTCCAGTTCTTTTTTTAACTGGGTCAAATCTACTCCGCTTTTTTGCACAATGGCTACGGCTATCCCACCACCATCTTTTATAACACCTTGTAAAATATGTTCAGTACCTAAGTATTCATGGCGGTAGAGTTCTGCTTCCTCTCGGGCAAGGATAATCACTCTCCGCGCTCTCTCAGTGAATCGCTTAAACATGATTCAACATTCCTTAAAAAAGCGGATTTATAATTTGATAGATACCCACGGCTGTTTCAATGCTTTCAATGCGGGGTAACATCCATAATTTACACTGGTTTTTAGCCAATTTATCTTAACAAATGATTCCAATTATATAAAGGTTTAATTTAAAACCCAGATGTCACACATAAATAACCATTATCAAAGGGTTTATATCGGATCAAACAGCTTAAAAGAAACCCTGGTATTCGTCCTTTTATGCCCCCTTTAGAACCTTATTTATCGGCAAGTTTTAATCTTTTCTGAAGGTTAGGTCATTTTTAATAAAAAAGCCCCAGCGAACTTAAAAATTGGGTTTTTAGCTATAGCCTGCGTCTTTATGAAAACAAATTACGGCAGCGGTACTACTCGGTGGAAAAAACTCATGTGCTTCCGTTAATGTTATCCCCAAATCTTGCGCCCCCA
>CAZMXD010000308.1:0-2235 GCA_964570185.1 uncultured Nitrospina sp.
GCATAAGAATTAGCGGCGCAGCCTTTTTTCTTTGGCACAGCCTCCTTGGTTGCCCATATCGCATGCTTTTTTATAATATTTGATGGCTTTTTTCTGACGTCCTTCTTTGTAGTTTAGGGTCCCCAAATTGAAGCAAGATTGGTCTTCCCCTGCTTCACAAGCCTTATCAAACATTTTTCTAGCTTGTTTGAACTGTTTACTATAAGGAGTACCTTTCATTGCTAATAAGATGCCACCATTTGTGCACCCAGTCATATAGCCGTCATCGCAGGCTTTAATATAATAAAGAAGGGCTTTTTTATTATCTCTTTCCACTGTTCGGTAGCGTTCTCCGACTTTAAAACAAGCAGTGGAGTTGCCCTCGCCACAAAGGTCCTCCAATTTCTCATCCAAAGATTTTTCTTGTGTTGAAGCCACTGAAACGCAAATTAGAGAAACTGCCGTAATAATTAATAATTTTATTAAATATTTCACAAAAACCTCTTTTCCTTTACAGGTTGATTAAACTGACGTAAAAGGGCTTAGTTCTCGAATCCGTGTAATTATAACACATGGTTTTTTTTAGGGTTGCAAAAGCTCGATAGAATTGAAAAACTGCTTAAAAGTATATTGCTTTTACAATTTCGGATATTTTTGAAGTTTTTTCAGGAAAATCCAAAAAATCATTAACTAGGGGTTTAAGCGATTTTTTAGCTTCATTGTTAACGGGTAA
Organism: uncultured Nitrospina sp.; assembly: GCA_964570185.1. Classification (GTDB taxonomy): domain Bacteria; phylum Nitrospinota; class Nitrospinia; order Nitrospinales; family VA-1; genus UBA8687. Next base: position 713 of record CAZMXD010000308.1, read on the forward strand.
AAATCTGTGAATATTGTAATGTTGGGCTATCGAGGCGCAGGAAAATCAGTTATTTCAAAAAAACTTTCTCATAAACTAAGGAGAAGGTTATATAAAATTGATGATTTGATTTCCAAATCTGCTGGTAAATCGATTCCTGAAATTGTTAAGCAGGATGGATGGGAGACTTTTAGGAAAAAAGAAGCGGAAATTGTTGCAGAGGTTTCCAGTCAGGCAAAAAAAAGTATCATTGATTGCGGTGGTGGAGTGGTACTTAATGATGAGAATATCGAAAATCTTAAAAAAGACGGTGTGTGTATTGTCCTGACCGCCAGCTTGGAAACTATTATTGATAGAATTAGAAATGACGGGAATCGCCCTCCTTTAGAAGGTGACGTGAGTTTTGAGGAGGAACAAAAAAAAATTTTTAAAGAACGAGAGGGAAAATATCGCGCTGCTGCGGATTTTATGTGTGACACCTCGACTTGCCGGCCAGTTGAGACAGTGCAGGCAATAACTGAATTTTTAAAAACGAGAGGATGGGTTTAGTTTGATGATGAGTCCTTTGTTTGAAAGTCTGGTGGTTAATAATCTTACTATTTTAGCTGATGAACCAGATGATTCCACTGCGATGGTATGGAGTGAATCTGAAACTCACGAAGAATTGGAAAATAATGAAAAGGCAATTTACCGTCTTGACCTCAATGATAAAGAGATTTTGCCAGAGGAATTGGAGGACCTAATGGCTTATAGTAAAACTGCCAAAGTTAAAGATCTTCGGCTCGATAAAAATGAGTTTTATGATGAAGGCGTTGGCTTGCTGGCACATGCACCGGCATTAAGGAACTTATTAACCCTTTCCTTGGCTCATAACAAGCTTACTAATCAAGCTGTTGCAAAATTAGCTGCTTCGGAAACTCTTGCCAATTTACAAAAATTATTTGTACAAGGAAATAAAATTGGTGTCGATGGAATTAAAACATTGGTGGCATCTGAAACACTTTCAGGGTTACAACTTTTGTATTTAAACCTCAATCCGATAGGACCGGAAGGCGGCAAGGTTTTGGCGGGAGAGGGGAAAATTAAACAGCTAGAAGAACTCTATTTGCAAAATACTGGTTTAGGGGAAAAAGGGGTGCAGTTTCTTTGCGAATCGGAAAACTTTAAAAACCTTAAACTTCTTTCTCTTGCGCGAAATGGATTGGACGACCATGCTGCTGAATTGATTTATCATTCCGCTGCTTTTCCCGAACTAATAACCCTCGACCTTTATCACAATAAAATTAGCGATCAAGCTGTGGATCAATTGCGGTGTTCTCCTAATCTCCCTAAGCTGAAAGCTCTGCAAGTTGATTGGCGAAATTGATTCCTAATCGTATGACTCAAAAATTTCCCAGTCAAAAGATGATTCTTACACATTTTGATGAGCGGGACTCTGTTATGGCAGCAGTTATTCGCGAAAAAGGAGCGTTTAAACTGAGTCGCAACCGTAATTATTTTTTAGTTTTGTGTAAAGCCATTATTGGTCAGCAAATATCAATTAA
>CAZMXD010000309.1:0-2222 GCA_964570185.1 uncultured Nitrospina sp.
GAATATCCAGCGACCCGGAACATATCCAAATCATTTAAATAATCTCCAAAAACTAGGGTTTTTTGCAAGGTAAAATTTAATCGACTAACCAGTTTATTAACCATGTTTCCCTTGGTCGCTTGTTGGTGAAAGGATTGAAGCCAGAAATATCCTTTCATTGAAACATCTTCTGCAAAATAAAAATTTAGATGGTCAAAATGTATTTCTTTTAAAATTTTGTATATTGGTTCTAGCTTTTCCCTAGTGCCGATCAATAAAAAACCTGAAATATTTTCATTATCTTGAAATACAAACTCAGAGATTTGTTGAACCCTCCCTTTTTTCTCAAGGCTGTTTAAATAGGCAAGGGATCCGTCATTGTTTGTCTTTCGGTAATAAACCTGATGCTTTTCCCCAAAGGTATAAATGAAAGGTTCAATTTGATTCGCATTGGCAAGTTCCAACATGCCGTATACAACTTCTTTGTCAATGAATTGAGTATGTTCTATTATGTTACCACTATGAAAGTCAGCCAAATAAACCCCATTGAATAAAATCACCGGATACTTAATATTGAGCCCATATAAAATGGGATAAGCAGAATCGTAATTTCTGGCTGTGGCTATCGTAAATTGAAGACCATCGTCAATAAGTCTATTTAGACGCTCTTTGTATTCTTTTGGGAAGGTCCCATTAGGAAGTAGAAGCGTTCCATCGAGATCGGAAATAAACAAAAAATCTTTCACATTATCTGGATTAAAGTTCTTATTTTTCTTCACGTTAAAAATTATTTAAAATGATATTATTGTGCAACGAATAAATTATTATGGATCAACTGTATTATTTGCCAAGAAATTCTTTTTAATGGTGCTAAATTTTAGTAAAGAAATTTTTAAGATACTAATGAAGGGCCCTAAAATATGCAAAATAATTTGCAAATTAGTAATAGGATGAAGAGAAAAATTAGAATTTTAGCCGTCTCCTTAATACTTGTTTTGACCTGGATTGCCCCGATTTCAGCTTTTGATTTTTCTGATTGGGATGCTTTAATCCTGAGGTACGTCAACCCTAAAATAGTCGATGGTATTTTAATCCATGCTGTTAACTATGAAGATCTAAAAAATGATTCTAAATTTTTAGCCCTTGTTTCCAGACTGCGATTCGTTCATTTGGATACTTTAAAAACCCGTGACGAGAAACTTGTGTTTTGGATCAATACTTATAATATTCTTGCGGCTAAAATGGTGGTTGATCACTTCCCAATAAAAAGCATTAAGGATATAGGTAATTTTTTTAACCCCGTTTGGAAAAAACCCGCAGGCAACGTGGCCGGAAAAGAGCGAACTTTAGATGAAATTGAGCATGAAATCTTAAGAAAACTGGATGAACCAAGAATCCATACTGCTATTGTTTGCGCATCCGTAAGTTGTCCTGATTTGAGGTTGGAGGCTTTCAATATAGAAACTCTAAACAAGCAATTAAATAATCAGGTAATAGAATTTCTAAAATCTTCTGAAAAAGGAATGAAAATTGATATAAAAGGAAGACAAGTATACCTTTCATCCATTTTTAAATGGTTTGAGGACGATTTTGCAAGCAGGGGAGGTGTATTAAAATTTATACGCAAATATGTCTCACCCGAAGTAGCAAAGCAGTTGGCTCGCTCCGATATTAAAGTTTCCTATCTGGACTATAACTGGGATCTGAACAGTTAAAACCCTTAAAATCCTGAAAGGCGGGTTTCCCCGCCATTTTAACTAGAAAATTTTTATTTAGTCTGCATGCTTACGCAGAAATGTTGGAATATCTAAGTTTGCATTTGAATTTCCTGATTCTTGATTCTCCTCTTTAATTGAGGACGCTAGGGACTTTAAATGCTTGTAAGATGAATCCATAGGATCACTTTCCATAAGCGGGTTGCCCCCGACGACTTTTTTTAATGCCGCCCTTTGCTGTAAAGGTGAAGTCGCTGCATTTTCGAAACCTGTAGCGATCACTGTTACGCGCATTTCGCCTTCCATTGTATGATCTATAACTGCACCAAAAATAATATGGGCGTCATCGTGGGCGTTTTTCTGTATCAGCATGGAAGCCTCATTTATTTCCATTAGTGTCAAGTCTTCGCCACCTGTAATATTGATAAGAATGCCCTCTGCTCCATCAACCGTGGCTTCATCAAGCAAGGGACTGGAAATGGCTTTTTGTGCTGCTTCAACCGCTCTATTTTCACCCGAGGCGGTTCC
>CAZMXD010000310.1:0-2214 GCA_964570185.1 uncultured Nitrospina sp.
TCCGTGGGCCTTGTAATTTTCTGTTCCGCAAAAAGTTCCATCATGATAGATATTCACCTTGAATTTTCCGCCACCATATTTTTCGGTAATGTAGGGAACCGGGTCTTCAATTTCAATGAGCTCGGGAGTCTGGTACTTTCCGATCAGTTTAAATTCCATTCCCATTCCCGAGGGAAGCAATACATAGAACTTTAAATTGGTTGTGGCGAGAATTTTTTTAAAATCTTCTTCGCAATCATCCCGCGTGTAATTAGGACCCACATTTTGGCGCGCCCTCCTTTTAAGATAATCCTCCATCAGATTGTAGAACCACCAGTTTTTTTGTTTACGAGTATCATGCAGAAAAGGGTACTCTACGAATCCATGTTTATTTATAAATGGTTTTTTGGCCATTCAATTACTCCTGGAGTTTCTGAAAATAAGAATGATTATATTCATTTGCAAGTTTATAGACAAGCAATAGCATTTATTAAAAAGGAAAAAAATGTCTAGTTGGCACGGAAAATACTATTGGCGGGCGGGATTTAAAACGCGTTTGTATGACTGGTTGACGCCAGAATGCTATTTTAAATCTATGCGTCAGACAATTGAAATGATACCAGGTAAAGCCGGCCAGAAAATCTGGGATGCGGGTTGTGGTACGGGATTGTTATTGCAATTTTTTAAAGAAAGCCTTAATCGCGATATGATTTATTACGGATCAGACCTTCTGTTTTCCGGACTTGAGCAAGTAAATATTCGCGCAAAAGAGCTAAAGATCTCTAATCAGGTTAACTGTTTTCAAAACGACGTCACAGAAGCATCGCCCTTTATGGATAGTTCTATGGATGTTGTAATAGCCCATTTTTCTATCTATACCATTCGAGATTCTGAAAAGAGGCATCAAGCTTTAAAAAATATGTTGCTCGCTTTAAGACCAAATGGAATATTGATAGTAATTTGTCCGTCAAAAAATTATGACGCCGGAAAAATCCTCGAGGAAAGTTTCGAGCTCGTTCGAGTTAAAAAAGGGTATTTCGCCGCCTTGATCAAAAGGATATTTTTATATCCATTTACCAAGTACCTGGGATTAAATTTTATTCAGAAACAACTGAAATCCGGTAATTGGGTGGCATATTCAATAGAAGAATTATCTAATGAAATAGGTCAAGCGGGATTTAAGATCTTATCCGCAAAAACGTTATACGCCGGGGGAGCGCATTTAACCTGTGGTATTAAAAAATGCTGAGCAGGTTTTTCATAATCCTATTCACTCAATTCCTTTATTCGGATTCCTTCGGGATTTTCGATATTTAAGATTTTTGAGGGTCAGAAGGGCCAGACAAAAACGATCATGGGAACAGAAAGGCCTATAATCAAAATTTCCAACGGCAACCCCATACGCCAGTAATCACCGAACCTGTATCCTGCAGGGCCCATGATTAATGTGTTGTTTTGATGTCCAATGGGGGTTAGAAAGGCGCACGACGCACCAACGGCAACGGCCATGAGGAAGGGGTCAACGTTAACTCCGAGTTGTCCGGCAATGCTGACCGCAACGGGAGCCATGACCACGGTGGTTGCTACGTTGTTCATCACGTCCGACAAGGTCATAGTTACGATCAAAACCAAAGCCAGGATGAGAGCGGGAGTCAGGTGTGCGCTCAAACTTAGAATTGCCTCGGCGATCAATTGGGTCCCTCCGGTGGATTCGAGACCCTTCCCGATTGGGATCATTGCCCCAAGTAAAACAATGACGGGCCAGTTAATCTCCTCGTAAATATTCTGGACTGGTACGATATTAAGGATTACCATCACAATGGCGGCCACGGAAAGGGCTATTTGAATTGAGACCAAGCCTATCGTCATGGCAACGATAGCCGCCGTAAAAACACCTATCGCAAGCCAAGCGTTTTTACCGGCTCCCAAATTAAGTCTGCGTTTGGCCAAAGGGAGACAGCCCAATGACAATATTAAGTGGTTAAGACTTTCTGTGTCTCCCTGAAGCAATACGACATCACCGCCACGAAATCGTACTTGAGGCAGACGTTTGCGGATCGGCGTCCCTTGGCGAGATACTCCAAGCAGATGAATGCCGTAACGCTTCTTGAGTCGAAGGGAGGTAAACGTCTGTCCCTCCATTCTTGAACTTGACTGCACTACGGCTTCCATCATTGTGGTATCTTCATTGCGCAAGAGGGACGCTTTTTCCTTGCCTGCCACCAACTCCAGTTT
>CAZMXD010000311.1:0-2211 GCA_964570185.1 uncultured Nitrospina sp.
GTAGCATTTGCTATCAAAGTACCCGTTTTCCCCCTTCATAGCTGGTTGCCTCATGCCTACGTGGCGTGCCCTATACCTGCGTTGATCCTATTAACGGGTGCAATGTCTAAAACTGGGGCTTATGGTTTTTTACGTTTTTGTCTTCCACTGTTTCCAGACGCTGTGAGTTCGATGGCTTTGGTTATCGGATTTATGGCTGCATCAGGAATGGTCTATGGAGCTTGGATTGCCATTGCGCAAAAAGATATTAAAGCCCTTGTAGCTTACTCTAGTATCAGTCACCTTGGGTTTATTGTGTTAGGAATCTTTGCTCGAAATGGAGAGGGTATTGAGGGCAGTGTTTTGCAAATGGTTAATCATGGAATCATAGCTTCAGCTTTGTTCCTTATTGTTGGATTCATTGAGATTAGAATGGGGACACGGAATCTTGGTGAATTACAGGGACTCAGTAAAGGCATGCCTGTTCTTTATGGAACTTTTATGCTTATCATGTTAGCGGCGTTGGGATTGCCAGGCCTGAACGGTTTCGTAGGTGAATTTTTGATTTTGGTTGGCGTTTGGACCTCTCAATTGTTGGCTCAACTGTCAGGCATCTTGGTTTTCATGGGTGGTCTGTCCATTGTGTTTGCTTCAATTTATATGCTTTATATGTTTCAGGGATCTATGCAAGAGGAACCCAGTTCTGAAAATATTTCTGATATAAACTCAAATGAATTTAAACTTCTTCTCCCTGCCTGTTTTTTGATCTTGTTGATCGGATTATATCCAAAGCCTTTTATAGATCGAGTGTCACCTTCTGTTGATTCGCTATTGCATCTTGAAAAAACTGTTAATCTTGATGCAGGAAAAGGAAGCGATCATCATTAGTTGATTTGTTCGCTGTTAGCCTCATGCCTGCCCTAAACTTTATTCTCTTTAAGGAACCCTATCATGAAGTTTGGAGAAAAAATCGTAGAAGGCATATTTTTAGAAAGGCCTAACCGATACCTTGCCCACGTTAAAATCAATGGTAAAGAAACATTAGCTCATGTTCCGGACCCTGGGCGTTTGCCTGGATTGCTAATTCCGAATCGAAAGATTATGCTTGTTCACCAGCCCAGTGAAAAACGCAAAACAGACTACTCACTTGTCTTGGTAAAGCATGGTCTAACTTGGGTGTCGGTATTTCCTGCATTTGCAAATTCTCTTGTCTCTAATGCGTTGATAAAGGAAACGCTACCTTTTCTTAATGGGTACTCCAGTTTTAAAAGTGAAGTCAAAGCGGGTAATAGTAGATTTGATTTTCATCTCAATTTTTCTAAAAAGGAAGCTTATGTGGAAGTTAAATCGGTTAGTCTGGTGGAGGACGGGATTGGAAAATTTCCCGATGCCCCGACAAAACGTGGAATTAAGCATGTTCAGGAGTTGATAGGGTTTTCAGAAAAAGGGTGCCGTACTGCGGTCTTATTTATTTCACAAAGACAGGATACCCAATCCATAACCTGTAATGATAAAATTGATCCCGATTTCGGTAAATGGTTGCGCAAGGCAGAAAATAAAGGAGTAGAGCTTTACGGAATGAACTGCAAAGTAACACCTACTACTATTTCTTTAAACGAAGTGGTCGAAGTGAAACTTTAATTTGAGTGCCGCCGATTAATCTCCTTTTTTTAGAAATGAGAACGTCGATAAAGAAGTCAAAATGAAAGGGGATATAGAGAAGTGTATAATACGTAGAGACATGTTAATAGTTTAAGATGCAAAAACGCAGTTTTATAAAATGCCAAAATATTGCCAACTACTTCAATCATACTAATTTTCATTAGCCATTCAGTAATCGCTAGCGAAGTCACTAAATGTTTTGAAGAAGCTTGGAGACACCCCGGGAACGGCGGGCTTGGTCTTACTCGTGGTTCAGCCATTGAACTATGTAATTAATTTAGTATCAAACATAAATCGATGATACTCAATTTGATTCTGGAGCAGATTTATTTGCTGGTCTTCTTTATATTCTGATTACCCAAGGGTTATTTGGTTTAATGTAGAAGAAAAAGCAATATATAAAGTTTCAGCGATGAAAATATTTTGAAAAGAAATTCGGAAATTAAAAAAGGCAGAAAACCTTCGAAGTCCCCTTCCAAAAAAAACATCACACTATGGGATCAGGCCTCACGCTGGTATGACTCGTTAGTGGGTTCCCAGGGCACCGATTTCCACAAGGATATTATTATG
>CAZMXD010000312.1:0-2204 GCA_964570185.1 uncultured Nitrospina sp.
ATATAAATTTTGATAACACCATTCCTTCAACATTCATCGCTGACGCTTCAATAAGCTATACAGGCGAGGGTGTGGTCGCTGATGAACAAAGAAAAGGCTGGTTGGCTAAAATTTTAAGTAAGGTTTGGCCATTTTAAAAAGTTATGAAAAATTTAAAATATTTTAAAAGACTGTCTCTTTCAATTTTAACTGCTGTCATAATCTTCATTGGCTGCCAGGCAGCAGTTGAAGATTTAACAGGCCCAAGTGCTTTAGGTAATACATTAGGTATTCAGGGTCTATTTGGTGGAGCTGGAATAAAAAATAATGGTACAAGCACGGCAACGATTCGAGTTGAAGTCTTTTCTAGCCAAAACCTCCCAACCGTCGGTGCTACAGTTTTCTTAACGACTACTTTAGGAACCCTTACAGCCGCATCCTTAACTACGGATGCATCAGGAACAGCAACTACTACTCTTACTTCTGGAATAACCAGGGGGATCGCTTTTGTAACAGCCACTGTTGACAATGTTAGCGCAACAACATCTGTGCCTATAATTTAATTTTTATAATTAAATATTTGATGAAAAAGCATATTAATAAATTTTTAATAGCAAGCCAGAAAATAAAAAAGGAGTGGGTTTTTTGTTTTTTGTTGGCAGTTGGATTTATTGTAGCTTGCCAGGGCGCTTTAGAAGAAGGTAATCCTTTTGGCCCGTCTAATTCCAACATTGTGATAGTGCAATCTAGTTCCCAAATAAATAAAGGAGGAACTCAAAACTTTACAGCTCTTGGGGGAACACTTCCGTTGTCATGGAGCCTTTCTGCTACGCAAATTGGAGCTATTGATGCTGGAACGGGTGTTTTCACTGCTGCCGCAGCACCCAATCAGGTAGCTGGAATAGCTACCGTTACGGTTGTAGATGCTGTGGGTGATACAGATACGGCTACGATAGAGATACTGCCAAATGCTCTAGTCATAACACCAGGGTCCTCAACTCAATTTATTGCTGGAACCGAGGAATTTACTGTTGCTGGTGCTGCTAATGTCGTGGCTACTATTTCTAATAATAATTCAACAAGTACATTTGCTTTACCAACACTTGCTTTCCCTGCTAACGTGGTTACGGTAACATTCACTCAGCCTACAGCTGGCGAAGGAAATCAGACTTTTACTATAACCATTACCGATGCGGAAAATGGAGACGTAGGTTCGGTTGTTCTGACATTAATTGCTGCGGCATAAAAGAATAGAGGCAGAAATGTTTAAAAATAAAATAACAATGAAATATCTAGCAGGACTTGCTTTAATCCTGTTTCTTTCTGGTTCCGCGGAAGCCGCACGAATCAAGGATTTGTCAGGTATAAAAGGTGTCCGGTCAAATCAATTAATCGGTTTCGGTCTGGTGATAGGTTTAACAAAAACAGGTGACAGTGCCGTCAATGTGTTTTTCTCCATTCAGACGATTGCCAGTATGTTGAAAAAGCTGGGTGTCACAATTCCTAGCGGAAGAATTGGTCAGTTGCAATTTAAGAACATTGCTACCGTTATCGTAACAGCAGATCTTCCTCCTTTTGCAAAACACGGGGACACTATTGATGTGACGGTATCTTCTTTGGGTGATTCTAAAAGCCTGCAGGGCGGAACGCTATTAATGACTCCGCTAAAAGGCCCAGATAACCATACTTATGCAGTCGCACAAGGCCCTATATCAATAGGTGGATTTAGGGTGCAAGGTGCCGCACGCGGTGTTCAGAAAAATCATCTGACCGTAGGTCGAATTTCCAATGGGGCATTAGTCGAGAAAGAAATAAAATATGATTTTAACGTTAAGGATGAAATCATTCTTGCTTTGAAAAAAACCGATTTCACGACAGCTAGCAGAATCACAAAAGCTATCAATGATGATATGAAGGATCAAGTTGCAGTCATGGTGGATGGCAGGACGGTTCGTGTACAAATTCCAAAGTTTTTCAAAAATAACGCCTCTGACTTGGTTACAAAAATTGAAAGAATTGAAGTGATTCCCGATTCCGAAGCAAGAGTAATAATTGATGAACGTACGGGTACCGTAGTCATGGGAGAAAATGTCAAAATTTCTTCTGTTGCAGTAGCTCATGGCGCATTATTTGTGCAAATAAAAGAAGAACCGATTGCTTCACAACCCCCAGCACTTGCACCTGAAAATGCGGAGACAGTTGTTCTGCCCAGAACTCGGATTTCT
>CAZMXD010000313.1:0-2204 GCA_964570185.1 uncultured Nitrospina sp.
ATGTTTGCTAGCGGCATGCATTCCCATACTTTCCATCGCAAACAAAATTCTACGGTGGATTGGCTTTAGGCCGTCTCGGACATCAGGAAGAGAGCGTGACACAATTGTTGAAAGAGCATAAGTCAGAAACCTATTTTCAAGCTCCTCCTGTAATTCTGATGCTTTTTCTGGCCTCATTATTTCTTAAATTAAATTATTTATATTTGTTTTGAAAAAAAGGTTTCTAGGCTTGACGTTTTGGGATAGCGATCTTATTAGTTGATAGGGAATGATTTAACAAATGCAATATCCATTCAAAAAACCTTATTTTTCAATAAGTTTTATCAAAATAATCATTTATTACTAAATTTTACTCTATTTTAGGGCTACAATATTTTGTACATGCAATTAAATTATATACAATATATGGTATCTTAAAGCAAGCAAATTCAAGGACTAAACTCATTTTGCGATAATTAATGGTAAATATTTTTTGGTTTATTTAATGTTTTAGATTGAGGTCCATCCCAATAAAGCCGGATAAACCACAAAGTAATCATGTGGATAAGCCGACTGTAGATATTCTTTTAAGGTTTCCCAGGGTTGAATCTTAAATCCGGTGTTTTTACATTTTGAGGAGCTATTATGTCTGACCCAAAGCTGCAGGAAAAAATTATTGATGCGCTTAAAACTATTCAAGACCCAGACCTACATAAGGATATTGTTAGCCTTGGTTTTGTTAAAAACATGAAGCTGGATGGAGGTAATGTAAAATTTGATGTCGAGTTAACAACACCTGCTTGTCCAGTAAAGGAGCAATTAAAGTCAGAATGTGAAAACAAGGTTCAGGCTATTGAAGGGATAGACAGTGTTAATGTAAATATGACAGCTGTGGTTCGACCCACCCAACACAGTCAACCAGTTCTAACGGGAGTTAAAAATATTATTGCTGTAGCAAGTGGAAAAGGAGGAGTAGGTAAATCTACGGTCAGCACTAATCTTGCAATTGCTTTATCTATGACAGGTGCAAAAGTGGGGCTGATGGATGCGGATATTTATGGCCCCAGTATTCCACAAATGATGGGTATTCCTATAACCTCTCCAAAAGTGGCCGAGGAAAATAAGTTTTTCCCTCACGAAAAATATGGCTTGAAAGTGGTGTCCGCTGCATTTCTAACTAAACAGGGACAACCTTTAATGCTTCGTGGCCCCATGCTAGGTGGCATAATTCAACAGTTTCTTCAAAACGTGGAATGGGGAGAGTTGGACTACCTAGTTATCGATTTACCTCCCGGAACAGGAGATGTGCAATTAACATTGACCCAAAAAGCACCGCTTTCTGGGGCTGTAGTCGTAACAACTCCGCAGGAAGTAAGTCTGATCGATGCTGATAAAGGTGTAAAAATGTTTCAACAGGTAAAAGTACCATTGCTGGGAATCGTAGAAAATATGAGCTATTTTGTCTGTGATAACTGTGATAAGAAACATACAATTTTTAAAGAGGGTGGTGGAAAAAATCTCGCTGATACTTTCCAGATCCCACTTCTTGGGAAAGTTCCAATAATACCAGGGGTAGTTGAAGGCGGTGACTCTGGTATCCCAATAGTTATGGGTGATGCAGAGTCTCCAGCCAGTCAAGCCTATAAAGAATTGGCAGGGCAAGTGGCAGCTCAATTGAGCATCAATCAATCTAAAGATGATACAGTGGATGCCTCGTTTGAATTAGCTTGGAAAAGCTAGCGTTTGAGTTAATTTTTTAAATATTACAATTAGATTAACAGTTATGACAACACCAGCCCCTAAAAATATTAAGCAAGTTAATGAAACCACACTTGGGATTTCATGGAATGATGGTCATGAATCGGAGTATGCCGTAAAAAAGCTGCGTGAAAATTGTCCCTGTGCTAATTGTATTGATGAATGGAGCGGAAAAAAACTGATTGAACCAGGATCAATCCCAGATTCAATTCGTCCACGTAACTTAAAAGCTGTAGGGCTTTACGCGATTCAGTTTGATTGGAATGATGGTCACGATACCGGACTATACACCCATGAACTACTTCGGCAACTTTGCCAATGCTCAGAATGCCAAATGAAGAAGTAATCACCTCTAAAATTAATAAGTAGATAAGAGTGCTAGACCTGCCATACAGGTGATAGCGCTCCAACCCGAACGGGAGTGGTGGTCAGGCCACTCCCGTTTTTTATTGGATTTAATTGAATGA
>CAZMXD010000314.1:0-2193 GCA_964570185.1 uncultured Nitrospina sp.
ACAAACTTCACATTGAAATTTATTCCCTGTCCATAAAAGATCAATGGAGACGCTTGCCACCAAAAGTAAGAAAGCTATAGTTATAAGTGCGCCTCTATTCATGGTAGGTTTATATGGCGGTAGATTGAGGCACGATGGCTTCCTGCCCAAGAAAATAATTTTCTCTATAAAAAATTAACTCTTGTAAAGATTCTCGAATGTCAATCATGGCGACATGTTCTTGGCTTTTTTTCGGGAACTTTGGCCCAGTGGGATACCAGCGCGTAACTAGTTCTTTTATAGAAGTTACATCGATACTTCGGTAATGAAAATAATCATGCATTTGAGGCATATATTTGTGAAGGAATTTACGGTCTTGATGTATGGAGTTACCACATAAGGGGGAAGTTCCTTTTGGGCAATATTTTTTAATAAAGTCGAGGGTTCTTTTCTCCGCTTCTACTTCATTAATCAAAGATTCTTTAACACGTTTTACAAGTCCCGAGGCATTATGGTGCTTGGTATTCCATTCATCCATTTTTCCAAGTAACTCATCACGTTGATGTATAGCTATGCAAGGCCCCTCTTCTAAAACATTCAATTCGCTGTCTGTAATTAGGGTGGCAATTTCGATTAGCGCCTCTTTTTCTACATCCAGACCCGTCATCTCACAGTCCATCCAAACAAGATTGTACTTTGATTTTTTCGCCATCTTAATTCTTTCTATTTAAAATCCTTATCAAAAGGATAAAATAAGTGATTTAATTTTGGCCGAAATTCACTAGCCTTTACTAAAAAAATAACCTAAAAACCCTCTTTTTTTAAGTTTTCAGTTTAAATTGCGTGTCGATTGTAACGTAAATGGTCTGAAATATGAAACTTTGTTTAAATTAGTTTTCTTCAATTGTAACTACTTTTATTTCAATATTTTATTGATAATTGAAGATTAATTTAATTGGTTGGTTTTTTAATCTGGTTTGGTAAAAAAAAAGGAACCGACAGTTAATTGCTCTGCCAGTTCCCATTTTTTGCAGGATATGGGGGAAGAATTTGGCCTTGGAGCCAAATCCGTTCCCCCAGAAAGGAGGAGAAAAAGTACTTGAACGATCATATAAAACTAAAATTAAAGGAAAGTTAATACTATATTAAAAATTTTTAATATAAGTTTGAGAAATTAATACAAAGGTAAAAGCACAAGAAAGTTTCTTGGGCAAAAGAAAAATTTCATTAACCAGTTTTAAGCAGGCTTTCAAAATCAAGAACCGAATTTTCGAAAGTATCTTGAACTCGTTTTAAATTTTTTTTTAACCAAAGTTGGGCGAATTTAGGAGGAAATCGGGCAAAATCTTTGATTTGTCTGATAGCTAAACGACAATCTCGATACCATGAGATATTTTTGTTAGCCTTAAAAACTTTCATCGCATCTTTTAAATGCGCAATTGCAAGGTCAGGTTTATCATCTCCGAATAAAGCAAATGCCAGACCCACTTTCCCCAATCCTTCACCTGGTTTCAGTTCAATACTTTTTTTAAAAGCCGATATAGCCTGCGTATAATTTTTTAAGGCACCGGAAGCATTTGCATAACTGAACCAAGATTCGTATTGCTGGGGATGGCTTTTGGTAAGACCTCTGGAAACCTCAACAGCACGATTTAATTCTCCCAATTTAGAATAGGTCCCCGAAATTTTTAATCCGGAAAAAAGTTTGATATTTGAAGGAGAACCAATTCTAGACTTTTCCCAATAACCGATGGCATCTTCGAAAAAACCGTCTTTATCCAGTTCAATGGCTTTTTTGAGAGAAGCCTTGTAAGACTCGGCGTTCATATCGTCTGCAAATGATAGGATGCCTATGACGGCAAATATCCAAACTAAGACTTTCATCGAGGGCGGGTAATTTTTTATTTTCATTAAAGTTATTGAAAATTAATTATTTTTTCTTCTGGCTAAAAAACGGAATCACCTGTGGTAAGGGGTTTCAACGCCTTAGTAAATGTTTGAATAAAATAATCCTGATGATTCATTATCTCAGCTACATCATGGGGGCGCAAATAAAACACATTTGAAGCGGTACCCTGATGTGTATGAAGAACCGCTTTTTGGCATTCCATATTGGCATCCGATAGGACTTTTGCTTCCATCATAAAGGTGCCAGGCAGATTATGGGTAGCCAGTTTTACAGAACGCCCTATTGTTTTCATTTTAAGCTTAACA
>CAZMXD010000315.1:0-2191 GCA_964570185.1 uncultured Nitrospina sp.
ATTCCAAATCCGAGGGTTGGGGGTTCGAATCCCTCCTGGCCTGTATTAACTTTTTTGAGGGTTATGTTTTCAAAGGCAATAGAGTTTCTGGGTGAGGTCAGAGCGGAAGTAAAAAAAGTAACGTGGCCCACACGCAGGGAGGCTATGAGTGGAACTGCGGTGGTTGTGTTTGTTGTTTTGTTGATGGCATTGTTTCTAGGAATTATTGATGCAATCCTTTCCAAGGTTGTTCAGGGACTCATAAATATTTAAGCGGGTGAATATTGTCTAAGCAATGGTTTGTTATTCACACCTATTCCGGATTTGAACGGAAGGTGAAGCTAAGTATAGAAGAACAATTTGGGCACTCCAAATATGGAGACCTCTTTGGTGAGGTGGTTATCCCCACTGAAGAGGTGGTCGAAGTTCGTAAGGGTAAGAAAAAAGTTTCCTCTAGGAAATTTTTTCCTGGTTATATCCTTATTAACGTCGAGATGAATCAGGATATTTGGTACATGATTAAAAATACCCCTAAAGTTACGGGTTTTTTGGGAGGTAGTTCCGAACCCGTTCCCCTTTCGGAGGGGGAGATTAAGACGATCATGGACCAGATAAAGGGCGAGTCTGCTAGACCGAAGCCGAAATTCTCTTTTGAAAAAGGGGAAAGTATTAGGGTGATCGATGGCCCTTTCCTTAATTTTAACGGTATTGTGGAAGATGTAAATCACGACAAGGGTAAGGTGCGGGTAATGGTTTCTATTTTTGGGCGTGCTACACCTGTTGAGCTTGAGTTTCCTCAGATTGAACGTGTTTAGTTGGATTAATTAATAGTAGTGAAATAAGAGGTATAAAGAGTGGCTACCAAAGAAGTGATGGGTCAGATAAAACTTCAGATTCCAGCGGGGCAGGCAACACCCTCGCCGCCAGTCGGGCCTGCCTTGGGACAGCATGGCGTGGCGATCATGGATTTTTGTAAGGCATTTAATGCGAAAACCCAAGGACAGGAGGGCAGTATTATTCCTGTAATTATCGAGGTATATAAAGATAGAAGTTTTTCGTTTATTACAAAGTCTCCACCCGCATCAGCTTTGCTTAAGCAGGCAGCTGGGATTGCCAAGGGTTCTTCAAATCCTAGCAGAGAATCTGTAGGAAGTGTGACCTTGGAGCAGGTAAGAGATATCGCAAAAGTTAAAATGGAGGACTTGAATGCTGAGGATTTAGATATGGCTGTTAATATCATTAAGGGTTCGGCCAAAAGTATGGGATTAAAAGTAGAGGATTGAATGGGGAAAATTTATGCCTAAACACGGAAAAAGATATAGGGCTGCGGCTCAAAAGATTGATGCTGATAAGAAATATGAATTGAAAGAAGCAATCGGACTCGCTAAAGAATCCAATTCAGAAAAATTTGATGAGTCCATGGATATTGCGGTTCGATTGGGTTTGGATCCTAGAAAGGCAGATCAGAATATTCGCGGTAGCGTAGTTTTGCCTAGAGGCACTGGGAAAAAGTTTCGTGTATTGGTTTTTGCGAAAGGTGAAAAGGAAGCGGAAGCCAAAGAGGCTGGTGCGGAAGTCGTAGGCGGGGATGATCTGGTTGCAAAAATTCAGGGTGGTTGGATGGAATTTGATCGGGTGATCGCGACTCCTGACATGATGGGTCAGGTGGGTAAATTGGGTAAAGTTTTAGGTCCTAGAGGTTTGATGCCTAATCCTAAAACTGGAACCGTGACCTTCGATGTTAAGCAGGCTATTACGCAGATTCAAGCAGGAAAGGTTGATTACCGTGTTGATAAATCAGGAATTGTGCATGCATCTCTTGGGAAAGCCAGCTTTTCAGTTGAAGATCTTGCTGAAAACTACCAAACACTCATTGCTACCTTGGTAAAAGTTAAGCCAGCTTCGAGTAAAGGGCAATATGTTAAAGGAATTTCGGTTTCAACCACAATGGGGGTTGGGGTTCGAGTGGCGTATACGACCTAGTTAAATTGAAAATTTCCCTGTTGCCAGGGGTTTGTAATTGAGAGGGGTATTGAAAGTGCCGAACACAGAAAAAATTAAAAAAGTTGAAGAGCTTAACGGAGTTTTCCTAAAAGCTAAATCGGCTGTCCTAGCGAATTATCAGGGTATCGAAGCAGCAGAAATGACCCAACTCCGCAGTCATATGCGTGGTAGGGCAATAGACTTTCGTGTTATTAAAAATACGTTGGCA
>CAZMXD010000316.1:0-2156 GCA_964570185.1 uncultured Nitrospina sp.
GAATTTCGAAGCGCCGGCCAGCTCTGTCAGCATCTTGAAACAATGGAGTGGCAGTGATCAAGAGAACGTAAGTCATCGATAATCCACCGTAAAAAAGCTACAAAGTTCTTCGAACGACATTAGTTCCTCCAGCAAAATCAATCACTCAAAATTAATGAACCACAGAAGTGTTACAAAGTAGGCTCGCTTACTCAAACTCAATGATGTCGAACGGGGGAAAGAACCAATCTAGAGACTTATGTGGGCACTGATTTGCTGCTAGCTAATTTAACAGCTGACGGTTATTGGATGCGATCATCAGTTAAGAGGACTACGTCTAACTGAAAATTAGGTTGGATTAGCTTCTAAAAGCTCTTAACTTTTTAACTAAAACTAATACAAAAGTTATGTAAGTAAGATGAAAAGAAAATAAAAATAAAAAAGCAAAAAAGATGTTGACCATCGAGTTCTTATAGATCTCTAAAAAAAACTTACTACTGACATAGGTGTTTGGGAACTGTCCAAAAGCAAGTGCCAGAGTGTCAAAAAACAGCTTTTCAAGATAAATAGATCCAAGGGGAACATAAATTGCGTCAATAAACCTAAAGTACTCTAGTACTTCAATTTGGGGTATCACCCCAAATTCCACCTGAGATAAAAATTCAGTAGTGAAATATGGGTTGTCACCATCTTTAAGCGTATTGAGGCTTTGGTGCGAAAAGAGATCTGATTGGTTTAAATTAAAATTTTGAACGTCAATCACATTTCCGTTTTGAAGTGGAACTCCTCCTTCTAGGATATCTACGATCGTACTGTTCCCGTCTTGATTAACGAGCAACACTGTATGCCCAGCACCATGGAGAAATTGAGAATAGTCTTTCAATAATAAGTGTAATACTGCAGCTTGCTGCTCTGATCTATTAAAGGCATACATTGCGCCAAATGCCAAATTTGAGCAGTTACCATTTCCACCCAGTATGGTATCTTCATATTTTGACTGAGGTTTTACGAACCAAGATTCACTCGGGTCATTTTTATATGGAATAGCATCCAATAATTCTGAAACTTCGCGTTCCATAACCTCAGAATAAGCATCTTCAAATAGGGCTGTTTGTTCATCCAACACTTTTAGCGATAACGTCTTTTGAAGAGCTATTGGAGAAGTTAGGAGGAAAAAAGTCAGTGAAACAGTAGCCAGTATAAAATTTGTCGAGAAAGCTGTAGTCAGAGTGGGCTTAAATCTCATTTTTCTTTGTTCCTTCAGCAAACAGTTTTTCTTCAGTACCAAAATTTAGTCTCGGAGTTTCTATGATTTTCAATAGTCACCCGTTTGTGAAACATTTTGGGGCGTGTAGTTGAAGGAACGATTAAGGAAATCGAAGATGGAGTTCAGTTTGCAAAAGTGATCTGTAAATCGCAAAGTCAATCAACTCTATCACTTAAACTAAAATAACTGCTGGCACCAAATTGTTGTGGGGGCTTTCCCGAGGTATCGTAGACCACCCGAGAGATGCCTTTGACCTCGTTAATGATCCTGCGGCTGACCCGATCCAGAAACCCATAAGGCGGTTGTGCCCACTTGGTGGCTATGAAGTCGACAGTCTAAATGGTACGAAGTCCCAGAACATAATCATAGGCACGGTTATCTCCAACGCTTCCGACCGACTTTACGGTAAGAAACACCGAAAGTGCTTGGCTGACGTTTTGTCGAGACTAGTTGCGAGTGGATGAAAAATCGTCTTACAACGATATAGCCATCGAGATTGAACGAATGCTAGCCGAAAGAGTAGAACCCCCCGATAATTTGATGTGGGAGGATTCTGATTAAGCTAATCAGTAAATTAACAAGGAAAAAGTTTTAAAATAATAACGTGAAAAATACCAGAATAAAGACAGTTAGTCATAGACGTAAGTCTATTAAGTGGAAGTAAAGCTTGTCCTGATGGCCGATTCCGAATTCTTGGTGCCTCCCGTGCTGTTGTGCGGGCAGAATCTTGCCGAGCCCCGCAAAGTCGAACTGAAAGCGGGACAAGCAGTAGTTTTCAGCCGACCTCAGGGCGGACAGTCGGGTGCCAACGAAGACGCACTGGGAATTGTCGAAAAGCACGACGGCGGCGTCTGCCTTGCTGTGGCCGATGGTGTCGGCGGGCTGCCTCGGGGTCTTGAGGCAGCGAACC
>CAZMXD010000317.1:0-2155 GCA_964570185.1 uncultured Nitrospina sp.
TTTGTAAATTCAACATTTTTGCTGCTGTTGCCAGCTGCAGTAATGGTGAAGTCTTTGGCTTCTATGATATATCCAGCGGCGGAATTAAGCTTGGCAGTGCCTGAGCTTCCAGCAACCATACCGGCGCTGCTACTACTGCTGATTTTAAAGGTGACATCAGAGAACGAGATAGCCCAGAACTCAACTGGAACAGTTTTGGAAGTTGTTTCGGAGTCTATGGTAAAAATGCCAGATTGACCAAAACCATCCGGAGTAATGGCGCCCCCGGTTAAGTCATTTAATTTATATTCATCTCGGAAAAAATACAGGCAGAGCTTGATATTTGTGTCCAGCGGCACAACAAATTGTGCGCTATGCGTAATAGTGTCAACCAATGACCTGCTGTATTCCAGTCCTGTGGTTGCAGTACGGGTTTCACACGGAACGGAGGACATCAGCACAGCTAAGATAGTTTTCGCTTCACTGCTGGTCATGGTTTCACTAGCAAACCTTGAACGGGCGGCTTTTCGATGGGAAACATCGTTAAGATTGATTCTCATGGTCTTATATCCTCTGGTTTCCGTTTCTATATCCGCGCAGGAAACAGGAAAAAGCATAACCATCAATAAAAAAAAGTAAGTTTGAATGTTGGAAAAAATCCTCATCATTCCTTGTGAAACAAGTGTGTATGTATTAAATAAAACAAATTTGAAATTCTTGAGTCAATTGCATCGAATTTATTTAATACAGTATTCAATTTGCTCAAACCAACCTAATGGACAGTGATAATTTTTTAGTTTATCAATAACTGCAGGCGCATTCTGATCTGCCACACAATAGCCATTTTCAGGTGACCAGCCAGGAGGACATGCATTCCCTCGATTTCGTGAAATTGCTGAAGAGGCACCTTTGCCTGCAACACAAAAACTATGTTGTGATGACCATCCCTTAGGACATGCAGAAATTTGTGAAATAATTGCTGCTGCATTTGGTCCTGCCAAACAATAAGAAGACTGCGATGACCAACCTTCAGGACATGGAAAATTTCTTTGTCTCGGGTAAATTGCCGGTGCGCCTTCTACTGGGATACAGTATTTACCTCTTGGTGAAATATAAAAACCAGGGCAATTGCCCTTCTTTATAACAGGGACAGCAACTGCTTTAAGAGATGGAGAAACTTCTCTTCCGGATATTTGAACCTCAGGTGAATTTTCAACTTTATTATTATTAATACTTGAAGTTGTATCCCCTTGGCTAAGCTTTGTTCCACTTTCTTGATCAGTTTTACAACCAAGAAAAACAATTGCTGAAATAATGATAAAAATTAATTGTCTCATTATAAGCTACTCATTCCAGCGTTTGGCATCAGGTAAATAACAGCAGCGAATTAAAACGATGCGTTTATATTTTCCTAACTTCAACTTACTTACTCGTTTTAAATTTTTCATTTGTAAATAACGGTAATATTTCAAGCAAACTTTCCATTAATTTAAGAAGAAGGTATTGATTATCTTTCATTGTTAATTGATCCGGTCACAGTAAATAAGTTCCTATCGGTTTGTAAATGTCATGTTCAGTATCAGAGTTTTCGTTTTTATTGCATCAATAGCGTTTTCCGCGTTACTAAGCATGGCATTTGTTTCTTCAATACGGTCAAGCCACTCGTCATCCAGGGCTCTTTCAGCCCCCAGCGTAAAATCATCTATTGGTTTTGCTGGCCCGGGTATGACTCCATCCATGCTCCCCCCCGGCCCAAGGGAAGTAACTTCTGAAGGATAAGAACCTTCCTTTACCTGCGAATATTGTCCTGCTGAAACAGTTGTAATAGAATCAGGGGCTTCAACGGAGGAAAGCTCAACTTGTCCATCTGTTGTTCCTAATTCCGTGACTGGATCGGGCAGGTTTGGATTGGTCCTGCATTTTCCATCAGTACCGCGCACACCGATCAGTGCGGAAACGGTACGCAGTTCAAATCTCCTTTTTTTACGACGAAGCTTGGATTTTTCAAGTTTTGCCAGCTTCCCTTTCACTGTTGCTGCCAATTCTCCAGGTTTTTTTTCTCCCTGTTCAGTTTTCTTTTCAGCGCTATCTGTCATCTCCTCCTCATCTTCTGCAGTTTCCGGAAGAGGCTTGACACTGAAGTTCAGCCTACCGATCAGTAATGCCACACTGTTGC
>CAZMXD010000318.1:0-2148 GCA_964570185.1 uncultured Nitrospina sp.
CCCGCCATTATCCTTAAAGGCATCTAATAAATTCAGACTGGATTGCAACCATTTTAGATTATCGGGGGAGGTCCAATATTTTTTTGGCTCTGTGCACCATGCGAAATGGAGGAGATGCGTTGGTGAAATTTCGGAAACTAAATTCTTTAGCTGAGCTTTTTTTAATAAATCCGCATGGTGCCAGAAGAAACCATTATTTTCTTTTTGAACAGATTTGGAAGAAACCGCATGAACCTCATAACCTCTCTCCAGCAACAATGGTAAAGTATACCTGCCTATAAATCCTGTAGCGCCAGTGACTAAAACCCTTTGCATAAAAATTGATTATTTCAATAAAAGTTCAAAAATCAAACTGGAGGTTAAGCTGGAAGTTCAAAACTCAAGAAAGTTTAAATTTGACTTAAGTTTTGATAAGCCTCAATTTGGCCTCTGGTAAGGTCGGCGATATTTTTGTTTTCATTGTAACCTTTATACCATTCTACCACCCATTGTAAAGTGGTAGCGAGGTCAAGTTTAGGTGCCCAATTCAATTCCTGGCGAGCTTTGGAGCAATCCAATTTCAAATAATTAGTTTCATAGGGATGAGGTTTAGAAAGTTCTTCTATTTCTACTTTCGTGCCCCAAAGGTCACCTAATTTAATTACGATTTCACTAACCGATTGCGAATCATTCTCATAGGGTCCAAAATTCCATCCTTCGGCATATTTTCTCCCCATATTCCAGAGTTTTTCCGCCACTGTCAGATAACCCTCAAGAGGCTCCAAGACAAATTGCCATGGGCGAATAGAATTGGGATTTCGAATTATTACCGGTCGATTGTGAACTAAGGAATTCATGACATCTGGAATTAATCTATTATTAGCCCAATCACCACCACCAATCACATTTCCTGCTCTGACAGTAGCCACTGCAACATTTTTAAAGGGCGGATTTGCATCCTTGAAATAGGAATCCCGGTAAGCACTGGTGATCAATTCAGCGCATGCCTTACTATTTGAATAAGGATCAATGCCGCCAAGACTGTCATACTCCCGGTAACCCCAGACCCATTCCTTATTTTGGTAACACTTGTCACTGGTAATAATAATTACTACTTTGATAGAGTCTGAAGTTCGAGCCGCTTCCAAGACATTTAACGTGCCCAGCACATTAGTGGTGTATGTATCGTGGGGATTTTCATGGGACCTTACAACCAGAGACTGGGCAGCCATATGGATAAGAATTTCTGGGGTATGATTTCTCAATGCAGATTGAAATAGCTCAAAGTTGCGAATGTCTCCAATATTGGACTCAATCCCATCAGCAACATTGGCTAACTCAAATAGCGATGGGTTTGTTGGAGGTTTTAATGAGTAACCAATAACATTTGCTTTTAGGCTTTTTAACCAGAGAGACAACCAGCTACCCTTAAAACCGGTATGCCCCGTGACTAATACATTTTTATTTTCCCAAAAGATAGGATTCACTACCAAACCTTCCAAGGCGCATTTCCAGAATTCCAAAAACTTTCAAGTACATTTTTTTCACGTATAGTATCCATAGGTTGCCAAAATCCTTTATGAAAGAATGCGGAAAGATTTCCTTCGCTTGCTAGTTTTTCCAAGGGAGCCCCTTCCCACACACAGTTATCGCCCTCAATATAATTAAGAGCTTCGGGAGATAGAACAAAAAAACCGGCATTAATCCAACCCCCATCCCCCTGAGGTTTTTCCTGGAAGCCGACCGGCCTATTTCCCTTTAAGCTGATAGAACCGAATCTACCTGGAGGCTGAACAACAGTCATGGTTGCCAAAGTTTTGTTTTTTATATGGTATGCAATGGACTCTTTAATATTTACATTGCTGAGGCCATCTCCGTATGTAAAGCAAAAATTTTCCTCATTCAAAAAAGGTTTAGCTTTTTTCAATCTATCACCTGTCATTGATTTTTCACCCGTGTCAACCAAGGTAACGCGCCAAGATTCAGCGCTATGCTCATGAACTTCCATTTTATTATTTGCAATATCAAAAGTCACATTTGAGCTGTGAAGGAAGTAGTTCGCAAAATATTCTTTAATGATGTAACCCTTGTAACCCAGGCAAATGATGAAGTCATTTATTCCATGAGCAGAATAAATTTTCATGATATGCCAAAGAATTGGCATCCCCC
>CAZMXD010000319.1:0-2129 GCA_964570185.1 uncultured Nitrospina sp.
TTCTGTAGAACTCAGTCTGATTGCATCGTGCCCGCTCAACCAAGTTGTCCACTCCACCTATTTCCTCAAAGGCATCTATGAATGCTGATTTGAGAAATGAAGGGCAAATTAGTTAGGAATTGCAGAGATTAGAATGTCCCTAAGCTGAGGATAAGCTTGGATTAAATCTTCTAGTTTTTCATAATCGCCGGTCGTTCTATAGGTTTTGGCAATGGCACTTAGGACCATGGGGTGGGGATTCCTTTTTATCAATTCTTCGAAAAATGCATCCATAAACCTGACCCAGTGGTAGTGGTGAAAGAATAAAAATTGATTCAGAATTAGCTGTTCATATGTGTCATCCTGAAGACTCTGAGGTATTGTTAATAAATTTCTAATTAAGGTCTTGGGATCAACAAATGGGGTTTCGTTCTCTAAATAGATTTCTTTTTTCCCGCCGTCCAGTTTTTTCCCCATCAACTTATATTTGATATGCCTAACTGCCTTTTGTATACCAGACTGGAATACAGTATGCGTTAATAACAACTTATTTTCACGTTTTTCTAATTTATCTATAGTTATTTTCTCTTTTGAGCTGGGATCATAAGCAGTAAAAATATTGCCAATAAATTGGCCCTTGTCATCTAAAGTAAGTTGAGAAGTGGAAATTTTATTTCCGTTTGAAGAATTCAAGTTTGTTTTAGTAAAAATAAATTTCCCGGAAGTCTTTGTTGCTTTAAGTTGAGATATGTTTTTTTCTTTATCTAATGGATATTGAAACATTAATTCTGGCTTGTTTTCCTCTATTTTATCAAATGCTCTGTCTACTTCTTTTGGGGTTTTATTTTCTTCGAGCAGCTCTCTAAGGCTAAAAGCACGGTGAATGATCGGAAGGTGATTATAGGCGGTTAACGGTTCAAGAGTTTGGTGTAAACTTCTAGCTATAATTTCAGCACCATTTGCATTTAAATGCCTGTCCTCTTTGGAAAAAACTAAATTTTCCGCATTTTCCCCTTTTAAGCCCATCTCCAAGAAATCCACACACTTTAAACCGTTTATCTTGCAATAGTCACTCAACTTTGAATGAACGATACTTATGGGATATTCTTCATTCAAATTAAACATTAAAGGAATGGTACCAATCATTAGCTTAATGTTTCGCAATTTGCAGCCCATTTTGATTACATCTAAATAAACCTTTTCCATTTCCCAGCTAAATGACGAGTAATTGGCATTAATGCAATCAGCCATTGTTGGCTTCATTTTTAGTTTTTCTAAAAGCCGATTAGTTCTAAAATTGATAAACCGATATAAAGCTGTTTTCCGGAAAAGATTTGTAAATTTCCCTTTTCCTGTCAATAGTTCTTTGTCACCAGAATCACATTTTGAATAATCAGGGCTAGGAATATCGTTATGATAATAAGCTAGAAAAACCATGTCGGGCTGAAAACTAAATCCATTGATGTACAGATCATATAGTTCACTGTCTGTGTTATAGCCTGGAAAGGCTAGACTGATGACTTCAAATCGAGGTTCCTTAAAATTTTGATTCAGATAGAATTCCAATCTTTTAGGAATAGTATCCTTATTATGATCAATGCCTTGACCGAAAGTCATGGAATCACCCAATACTAATATTCTAAATTTTTCTTTGTTTTTTAACAGGCTATGTTCCTTGCCCCTGTAACCTAATGAATTAAGTGTGACGTGCTTTTTAAACCATTGATGATCAATAGTCTTTGCTTCTTTATCATTTAATGCTCTTACCAGAAATTCTCCTAAAGTTACTAAGAGCAGTAATGTAAAAAGAGAAAGTAATATATTAGAAAGGATATTGGAGAACTTGAAGAATTGGTATTTTGGCATGATTTTATTTTTTCACATAAGCCAGAATTTTTTTAAAAAGGGTTTATACCCTTCTTATATAAAAGCATTTTTTATGAAAAATATCTTACTGTACATATAAAATCTATTGGTTATGAAAGCGATATTAATCTGCAATGGATAGTTGAAGTTCATCAAAATACGTCAAGGCATCGGCTTTTGTCCATAGGCCAATTTTTCCACCCGCTTGAAACGTTTCGTCACTAATATCAATCACAGGTTGCTCATTAAAGAAAATTTTAAAACGATTGCCACGGGCAACCACT
>CAZMXD010000320.1:0-2127 GCA_964570185.1 uncultured Nitrospina sp.
TAACTGAACAGGGACTGCTCCAGCGCGATAAAGATACGATGACCCTTAATATGGGTCCGCAACACCCGAGCACCCACGGTGTATTTCGTGTCATCCTTGAAATGGACGGTGAGGTTGTCAAAACGGCCGAACCGGAAATCGGTTATCTGCATACAGGTATCGAGAAAACTTCAGAAAATAAACGCTATGTGCACGTCATTCCCATGACGGACCGGCTTGATTATCTTAATCCACCTGGCAATAATCTTGCGTTCTGCTTATCCACTGAAAAACTTTTGGGTGTAGAAATTCCTGCTCGAGCAAATACTCTTCGAGTAATCATGTGCGAGCTTGCCCGAATAGCCAGTCATCTTGTTTGGTTAGGAACACATGCGCTGGATATTGGCGCAATGACAGTATTTCTTTATTGTTGGCGCGAACGCGAAATGATTCTTGATCTTAATGAAGAAATTTCGGGTGTTCGTATGATGACGAGTTATATTCGTATTGGTGGGGTCGCCAAAGACGCTACCCGAACATGGTTAGACGGCATCAGAGATTTTATCGACTACTTTCCTGAGAAAGTGGATGAATACGAAAGGCTACTTACCAAAAATCCAATCTGGTTGGATCGCACCAAAGGAGTAGGTGCTTTTACTCGTGAAGAAGCAGTCAATTGGAGCTTGAGCGGCCCGGCCTTAAGAGCATCGGGAGTAAATTGGGATATTCGAAAATCACAACCTTACAGTGGTTACGAGAATTATGATTTCGAAGTGCCGGTAGAAAATAATGGTGATATTTTTGATCGCTACCGAGTTAGGGTCGAAGAAATGAGGCAGAGTCGTAGAATAATAAAACAGGCCTTGGAAAATCTTCCAGAGGGAGACTTTAAAGCCCCGGACAATAAAGTTTCTTTGCCGCCCCGAGAAACACTGCATACCAGCATGGAAGCCTTGATCCATCACTTTAAACTGGTGTCGGAAGGAATCAGCGTGCCGATAGGAGAAACGTATGTGCCGATTGAGGGTGCGCGAGGTGAGGTCGGGTTTTATATTGTAAGCGATGGTACCAATGTGCCAGCAAGAGTTAAACTTCGGGCTCCTTCGTTTATGGCGATTCCTGGTATGTGCAAAATGATGGAAGGTTGCTACATTGCAGATGTGGTAGGAATTATTGGAAGTATTGACATCGTAATGGGAGAAGTTGATCGGTAACCCTTAAGCATGGAGCGAATAAAGTAAAAGCTCTCAATCTTTAGAAGCTGTTGCCGGGTCTTTGTAGTAGTTTTTATAGCCGCTAAATTTTTTTTTGAGTTTGTTTTTAAATTTTTAATTTATGTCGGATTATAAGTTTTCAAAAG
Organism: uncultured Nitrospina sp.; assembly: GCA_964570185.1. GTDB lineage: Bacteria > Nitrospinota > Nitrospinia > Nitrospinales > VA-1 > UBA8687. The sequence continues at coordinate 1,340 of CAZMXD010000320.1, forward strand.
TTCAGGAAAAAGAGATCAGCCGCATTCTGGTAAAGTACCCGGTAAAAACTTCTGCGTTATTACCGCTCCTGACTTTGGTGCAGCGGGCGGATCAGGTAATTAGTCCAGAAGCGATGGTGGCTATCAGCAAAAAGCTTGATGTGTCACCGGCTTTTGTGCAGTCAGTGATGTCTTTTTACACGATGTACCACACAGAGAAAGTGGGAAAGTATATGATTCTTTTCTGCATCAATATTAGTTGTCAGTTGAACGGCTGTGACAAGTTGCTTGAGCACACGGCAAAAAAATTGAATATCAAGGTGGGTGAAACCACTTCAGATGAAAAGTTCACTTTGCATCGTGAAGAGTGCTTAGCTGCTTGCACAGAAGCACCGATGATGCGCGTCAATGATACTTATTATGGGAATCTGACTGAAAAACGTATCGATCAGATCATAGACTCATTGGATTAATTTATGACTCAGATTTTATTTAAGGATATTAATAAAAAAAGGCTTCATACAATGAAAGTGTATGAAGAGCTTGGTGGTTACAAGTCTTTGAAAAAGGCATTTGCTCAAAAGCCCGAAGAAATTGTGGAAGCGGTTAAAGCATCTGGCTTGAGAGGTCGTGGTGGGGCAGGTTTCCCGACCGGATTGAAGTGGGGCTTTCTTGCTAAGGATGTTTTCCCTCGTTATCTTTGTTGTAATGCCGATGAGTCAGAACCTGGAACATGCAAAGACAGAGAACTGTTACTTAAAAACCCTCACCTTTTAATTGAAGGAATGATTTTGTGTTCTTATGCCTGT
>CAZMXD010000321.1:0-2124 GCA_964570185.1 uncultured Nitrospina sp.
CAGGACAGCTTTCAATCTTTCCTCAAATTCTCCTCTATACTTTGCCCCCGCTAACAAGGATCCAAGATCAAGCGCCATTAATTTTTTGTTTTTAAGCCCTTCAGGCACATCTCCATTCACTATCCGTTGAGCAAAACCTTCAACAATTGCCGTTTTACCTACCCCCGGCTCACCAATAAGGATAGGGTTATTTTTTGTTCTACGAGATAAAACCTGAATGGTTCTACGAATTTCTTCTTCCCGTCCTACGACTGGATCAACACTTCCCGACCGAGCACTCTCTGTCAAATCTGTTGCATACTTTCGTAATGCTTCATAAGCCTTCTCCGCACCAGATTCAGTAGCTTTGCGCCCCTTACGGACCTCTTCTATTGCGTTTTTAAGAGATTGTGACGTTATTCCACATTTAACTAACGCCGCCGATGCCTGTGTGTCTCGAAACAGAAACATAGCAAGAAGAATACTTTCAACTGTAACAAAAGTATCCCCTTCTTGATCGGCTATTTCTAACGCCCTTCGAAATAACTCTTCAATTTTAGGAGAAAGATACAATTGTTTGTCAGCAGAACTTTCTATACGAGGAAAACTTTGAAACGCACCATCAATATTATCCAAAACTTTGGTAGGCTTTCCCCCGGATTTTACAATTAATCGCCAAGGTAGACTGTTGCTATCCCGGAGGAAAACCTTCAATAAATGTTCAGGTTGTAACTGCTGATGGTTATTTTCTAGAGCAAGTTGCTGAGCATCTTGAATAAATTTCCGCACGCTATCTGTATATGAAGCAAAATCCATTTTACTTTTAGAGTTCCAGGACCAAATCTGGCCAACCGAGACTACTAAACCTTCTATTAAAGTGTTAATTTCTTAGAAAGGATATTGGAGGTATTTAAAACTTTACAAGATGGTTTTAGTGAAGAGTTAAGAGATTATTACTCTATTGTTGGAAATTATTGCTTTATAAGGTCGTAAATTTAAAGAGTAAAACTTGTAAACTTACGTCGGTAAGGTTTCAGTTGGTTCCTCAGGTGAACTATCCTCACCTGAGGAAGTATCAACCTGGTCTTGTTTTTCAGCAGCTTCGTTTCCATTATTGCTCCGCCAATTACCGCGTCCCCCAGCGCGACGGCGGGACTTACCATTTGGTGATGTTTTTCCGTTATCACGCGATGTTGTTACAGCGATCTCTGACGTTCCCCCTGCTTCTATTTTTTCCTCAGGAACGTCAATGGTGGATACTTCTTCCAAAGCCTTAGATTCACCACTAGCTGCCGCACGTTGAGCCTCTTGGGAAGCATTTGCATTCATAACTCGAAAGTAATGTTCGGCAAATTGATAATAACTCTCCGCGTTTACTCTATCTCCTGTTGACGAAGCATCCCGAGCAAGAGAGAGATATTTCTCAACAATTTGATGAGCGCTACCCCGAACCTTGCCCTCAGGGCCATTACTTTCTAGGGATTGATTTCTTGACGAACCACCCTTACGGCCGGTTCCCCGACCTCTCATACGTTTGTTATTGGGGCCCTGTCTCATAGTGCCATTTTTTCCATAGTTATTTCGAGTTTTCGGCCTACCCCTAAATCGTTTAACCATCAATAGCTAGCTATCGGCAAAAAGATAGTTCTCTACAGGGACAGGACTTTTCAAAGCCGAAGGTCAAAATACGCCTTTACGCAATCGACTTTGATCACACTAGTCGGGATTTAGGTGCTTTCCAACCTTTTTTTTATTTTTTTTTCAAGTGTTGGCTTTTTTTGAAAGGCAAGGCATCTCACTTTACCAGCAAAGTCTTTTCTCAAATTAATTAAAGAAAAACCGCCTTCAAGAAACAACTTTTCTACTGAATTTTTTTGTCCAAATCCAATTTCAACTGAAAATACCCCTCTAGAAGACAATAAGCGGGGTACAAATTGTGCAAGCTTTCTATAAGACGAAAGCCCGTCCCGTCCACCATTAAGCGCTATATAAGGATCATAACACGCGACTTCTGGCGATAGTGTGGAAATTTCTGAAGTAGGAATATAAGGGGGGTTAGACACGATCAAATCGAATTGGCCTGAAAATCCTTCTGCCCAAATCATCCCAACAAAGCATGCCTGACGAGCCAAACCAAGTTTAGAA
>CAZMXD010000322.1:0-2118 GCA_964570185.1 uncultured Nitrospina sp.
CGCGCTGTCCAATAATGACTGCCGTTTCTTTCAATTTGAAGCTGGGCAATAACCCGTGTTTTGACACTCGTTGCTTCGACAGCCTCAAGTTTTTCATATGTAATATCATATCCTCTAATCTTAAAAGTTTCCCCTGTCTTGAGATGCTTTTCAATATGGGTTCCATAAGCCTGAGATCCTGCGATCCCCGCAAAAATGAGAACAACACCAATATGGACGATATAACCTCCATATTGCCTTTTGTTCCGCCAGGTAATAGTAGTTAAAGCTCCAAGTATGGATTCTTCATGCAAACCCATCCTTGATACTGTCCCCTTATAAAACTCAATGAGAATACAGGCTAGAACAAAAATACAAAGAACAAAGGTCAGATAGGTATAGTTTTCAACTCGGCTTCCCAGAGGAATAACGGGAAGCATCGCAATCGCAGCAATAAAAGCTGCTGCCATGGGTTTGAAAAAGTTTTTCTTCAAGTTAGAAAAAGTAGCTCGCCGCCAAGCGATGACAGGTCCAATTCCGATAAGAGCTAATAGCGCCAGACCAATCGGAACGTTGACTTGATTATAAAAAGGAGGGCCCACCGTAATTTTTATTCCGCGAACCGCTTCTGAAATTATCGGGAAAATGGTTCCCCAGAATGTCGCAAAAGCTATCCCCAGCAACAATAAATTGTTAAAAAGAAAACTACTTTCACGTGATAAAAATGAGTCTAACTGGTTCTCACTTTTTAATAAAGGAATACGAGCGACAATTAAAACGGCACAAGAAAAAAGTATGACAAATAAAAAAGCCAGAAAATAATATCCTAAAGTGGCTTCATCAAAAGTATGCACAGACTGTATAAGACCACTACGCGTTATAAACGTTCCAAAAATTGTCATAACAAAAGTAAGGAGAATCAATGACATATTCCAGACTTTCATCATGTCCTTTTTTTCCTGGATCATCACGGAATGTAAAAAAGCGGTTGCAACCAGCAGGGGCATAAAAGCGGCATTTTCTACGGGATCCCAAGCCCAATAGCCTCCCCAACCCAGTTCAACATATGCCCATGAAGCACCAAATAAGTTTCCCATGCAAAGAAAAAACCAGGAAATAAGTGTCCACTTCCTTGTCAGGCGAATCCAGCCATCATCTAGATTCTTACTTATAAGTGCGGCAACGGCAAAAGCGAAAGGGACCGTGAAACCCACATAACCAAGATACAAAGTTGGAGGATGAATAACCATCCAGTAGTTTTGCAAAAGTGGGTTTAACCCTCGACCGTCTTCCGGAGGTAATGGAATACGCTCAAACGGGTTTGTCGAAAAGTTAATAAGGAAAAGGAAAAAGACAATTATGATCAGTAACACTGCCATGGCATAAGGCACGACACGAAGATTTTTTTTTCGATTCTGAAAATGAACTACCAACGTATAGGTAGTAAGAAGCAATGTCCAAAACAATAGTGAGCCTTTTTGCCCACCCCAAAAAGATGCGAATTTATAAAATGTGTCGAGTTCAATATTAGAATATGCCCATACATACTGAAGGCTAAAGTCATTGGTTAGGAAGGCTCGCCACAGACAAATGGAGGAAATCACCACGCAACCCCAGACAATCACCGGGGTCTTATCCGCACTTAAATAAAGGTCTATTCTGTTGCCACGCGCAGCCATGATATAAGCAAGACAACCATATACACCAGTTGCCAAGGCTACAAGTAATGTAAATTCACCAATATCGTTCATTAAACATAGAAGCCTTCCCTCTTTAATAGAGAAGAAAACTTTTCTAGAAATTTAAGGGAAGGCTAGATCGTTGTCTTCGGCAAGGTGTCCGCATTTTTTAGGCCAGGCTCCTTATATTTATCGGTACCCAAACTTCCAGGATGCATTTTCCCTGCTTCTTTTTCCGCTTCATATTTTGAAGGACAACTGGTCAGCAAAGTATTTGCATGAAATACACCATCCTTTCCCAATGTGCCTTCCACAACCACCTCGCGGCCATCGGTAAACATGTCAGGTGTTACTCCCTGATAGGCTACCTTTAAAGAGGATTCTTTCTCCTCAATGGAAAACTTTACATTCAAATAATCGTTAGGATCTCTTTGAATAGAACCATTTACCACATTGCCTT
>CAZMXD010000323.1:0-2056 GCA_964570185.1 uncultured Nitrospina sp.
TGGTGATTTATCACAGTTATATTTTCTTTTTCAAGTATGGTCTTTACTTCTGGAGACTGGATGTTTAAGTGGTAAAACTCAGCTTTAGGGTTTACAAATTTCTTTTTTCCAGAGGATAAATCATCGATGACAATAACATCGTGTCCTGCATCAATATATGTATTCACAATATGCGAGCCTATAAAACCGGCGCCCCCTGTTACCAAAATTTTCATTTATAATTGTCCTTCAACATTTTTCCTAGTTCAAAGAGTGTGTCCAATGCTTCTTTGGGCGACATATTATTTGGATCTATTTGGCTTATCTTTTGAATCAATGGGTTTTCAGGTTCCAAAAACAAACCCAACTGACTAGGGGAATTTAAGTTGTTTTTATTATTTTCCGATCTCGAAATTTTAGGAATACCTACCTCATCAAATTCACTCTGCTCAAGATTAAAAAGAACTTCATTTGCTCGATCCAGAACCTTTTTAGGTAAGCCGGCGAGACGAGCCACATGGATACCGTAGCTCTTATCGGCACCACCAGGAATAATCTTTCTTAAAAAAATTATTTCATCATTCCATTCTTTTACCTGAATATTAAAGTTCATGACACCCGATAAAACTCGTGATAAATCTGTCAACTCATGGTAATGGGTTGCAAATAGAGTTTTTGGTCCTCCTTCAAGCCCTTTCCCGCTTAAAAACTCTACAATAGACCACGCAATGCTTATTCCATCAAAAGTACTGGTACCTCTTCCAATTTCATCGAGAATTATCAAGCTCTGTGGGGTGGCATTGTTAAGAATGTTTGCGGTTTCATTCATTTCAACCATGAAAGTTGATTGACCTTTTAATAAGTGATCCTGCGCGCCTACGCGAGAGAAAATACGGTCCGTGATTCCCATTTCGACTTTTTCTGCAGGGACAAAGCTACCAATTTGCGCCATCAGACAAATTAAGGCAACCTGTCTGAGATAGGTGGATTTGCCTGCCATATTTGGTCCTGTAATGATCATAATTTGTTTATCGTGGGAATCGAGAAGGGTGTCATTAGGTATGAATCTGTTGCCAGGATCGATTTGTTCGATGAGCGGATGCCTACCGTTAGTAATATCGAGACAGGAGTTTTCAAGGATTTTTGGATTACAAAAGTTGTTTCTGTGTGCGACCTCTGCAAAGGAAACCAAAGCATCAATTTCACTTATTATCTTCGCCATTTTTTGGATTTGTGGTCCTTCAGCGGAGACTTTGCTACGTATTTCATCAAATAGCTTTTGTTCCAGTTCAATAATCTTCTCTTCTGCTTGAGTTACTTGTTCTTCGTATTCTTTTAATTTAGGAGAAATATACCTTTCCGTATTCACGAGAGATTGTTTTCTTATGTACTCTTTGGGTATTCGATCCACATGTTTTTTAGTGACTTCGATATAGTATCCGTAGATTTTATTAAAGCCAATTTTTAATACAGGAATCCCTGTTTTGTTTTTTTCTTCGGATTCCATGGAAGCAATCCAGCTTTTGCCTGTTCTAGATATATCCTTAAGTCGGTCTAGTTCAGTATTGCAACCTAGTTTAAATAAATTTCCTTCTTTTATGTTTAAGGGAGGATCATTCACAATATTTTTTTCAATTAAATCGAATAAATTTTCTAGATTTTCCCAGTGTTTAAGATAGCTAAGAAGCTCTGCCGTTTTGCATTTCGTTAAGGCTTTATTCAGAGCCGGCAAAGTCTCTATAGAACTTTTAAGAGAAACCATATCTCTTGCATTACATACGGATAGGGTTATTTTTCCCAATAACCTTTCCAGATCAAATATTTTATCCAAGTGCTCTCGGACTTCTTGCCTATTTTTGGGGAGGGATTTAAACTTGGATACGATTTCAAGTCTGGTTTTTATTTTTCTTGGATCGATAAGAGGTTTAATAATCCATTCTCGAACCCGTCTGGAACCCATAGGGGTGCAACATTCATCTAGAAGGCTAAAAAGAGAATTTTTCCGGGTTCCTTCACTAGATTGAATCAATTCAAGACTTGTAATAGTAGTTTGATCCAGTGCCATATAATCATGAAT
>CAZMXD010000324.1:0-2053 GCA_964570185.1 uncultured Nitrospina sp.
GCTAAGATTGGTCAGATGATCCGCAGGACGCTGCTGCTCTTCCAATTCACGAATTAGGCTCATATTTTTTATCAGTATAATAACACCCTGAATAGAATCATCAGATTCAAGGTAAGGCGATAAAGTAAGACTGACGGGAAATTGGATTGATGTAGTTTTTCGCACACCCGTTGCTTCCACATCATGGTAACAAGCTCCAGTAATAAGGACTTGGCGAACTTTGTCGATGAGTTTTGGTTGTTTTGGAAAAAGTTCTTCCAAATGCCTGTTGGTAATTGCATCTCTGGATTTGTGAAACAAATCTTCAATTGCTAGATTACTATGCAAAATAGCAAGTGAGGGCGATACCAGAATTAAACCATCTATAAGGGAGAGAAAAATATTTTGATGTATTCGGTTAGGTTCTTTCATATGGCTGGGCTATTTGGAACCCTTGGCCTTTTTGGATTTTCCGCTTGAATAGGGATTTTTTTGACTTGGTTTTTTAGCTGGTGCGGTTGTGGATGAGGTTTTTTCTATCTTTTCTGTTGCAGGAGCTTTTGTATTCGCCGCCTGAACTTTGGATGCCTCGTCTCCTCCGCTTGATTGATTACTTTCTTGCTCCCAACCTTTTTTCCGTGCTTCCGAAGGATAATCCGAAGTATACCATCCGGAACCTTTTAAGATAAATCCTGAGGCAGAGACTACTCGATGCACCTTGCCGTTATCTTTATCGTCGCAGCCTAATCCGTTACAGGTTTTAAGAGGTTTGGCTGAGATGTTTTGCATTGCTTCAAAGGTGATACCGCATTTTTCACATTCATATTCGTAAATTGGCATAAATCAAACACTCCATGAATTAAATCAGCTGACTGGATTTATGAGAAGTAATTAAAACTTAAAATCCCGTATACCAAGTTAGAAGGTCTGCATTATTCAGAAAAAAATCTGTTTCAAATCGGGGTGAGCCATTTGCTAAATTTTGAATTATTTCCACGGGCAATTTCAAAAAAGATTTGCTGGATTTTATCCGTTATAGGTCCTTTCTTTCCTGCTCCGATGGTTCGGCTATCCACTTCGCGGACAGGAGTAATTTCCGCAGCGGTTCCAGTAAGGAAAATTTCTTCGGCAATATAAAGTTCGTCACGGGTAATATTCCTTTCTGTAACTTCTATATCCAGTTCTTTACAGATTTTAATGACTGAATCACGCGTGATCCCATCCAGATTCGAGCAAGACAGGGCAGGGGTATGTAGTTTTCCATTTGAGTGAATAAAAATATTTTCTCCTGAACCTTCAGACACATACCCATTCGGATCGAGCAAAATTCCTTCATCATATCCATCCCGATGAGCTTCGGCCTTGGCCAATATCGAGTTTATGTAGTAGCCACAAGCTTTAGCTTTTGTCATGGTGATGTTTATATGGTGACGGGTGAAGGATGAAATACGAACACGAATTCCTTTATTTAGTCCATCTTCACCCAAATAGGTTCCCCATGGCCATGCAGCAATAGCGCAGCGAACATCAACGCCTTTTGGGTTGAGCCCCATTTTATTGTCTCCCAGAAAAATGATTGGGCGGATATAGCATTCCTCCAACTTATTTTCGCGAACAACCTGAATGATCGCATTGGAGATTTCTTTCTTGGAAAAAGGGACTTTGATTCCTAGAATAACGGCAGATTGGAAAAGCCGATTGACATGTTCTTGGAGCCGGAAAATTACCGACTCCTTGTCTTTGGAATGGTAGCAACGAATTCCTTCAAAAACTCCCAATCCATAATGAAGGGTGTGAGTTAGAACATGAACATTGGCTTCGTGCCATGGAACTAGCTTCCCGTCCATCCAGATTTTTTCTGATTTTTCCAAAGTAGGCTTTTAATTAAAGAGTTATAAGTGTTTTTAGCTTAAAATAGTTTAAGGTTAAATATTATTTGGCCTTAGCCTGAAAATCAAGGCAAATAATTGCGTTGACATGCTATTATAGGTTTGATACTTTCCTCGTTTTGCTTCGGCTGTTTAAGAAGGGGCCGCTAGCTCAGTTGGTAGAGCACTTGACTTTTAATCAAGTG
>CAZMXD010000325.1:0-2046 GCA_964570185.1 uncultured Nitrospina sp.
AAACTCCCAGCAATTTCAGTCGGCTGGACTCCATCTGTTCTTTAACTTCTTTTTCGCTGAGTTCACGATTCCAAATTCTTACCTCATCAATAGTACCAACGAACTGTCGGCTACCTTCATGAGTTTTTCCAACAAAAACTTCAGCGTTATCGACTTTTCCAGGTAAAGCCCCTTTCCCGGCAAATTCGCCTGCAGCTTCTCCATTTACATAGTATCGATGGGCTTTTTTTTCGGTCATTTGTGCAACCACGTGTTGCCACTTTTTAAGCTCTACAGGCTTACTAGATAAAGATCCACCCATGGAACTAAAGTGTAAGGCACCACCGCCATCGGTTGTAGTGTAGAAACTGTAGGAACGTGGGTTATTGCCCTTTGCTAAAATGCCAGCCCACCTGGCTGTTCCTGCCCCTTTATGTGATTCAGCATTGATCCAAGCCATAACTGTAACGGCTTTACTAACGCATAAGCTATCGTCATGTGGAATTGTGACCCAGTCTGTTTTCCCATTTAATTTCAAGGCTTTACCAAATTTCCCGTCGACCAATGTGGGCTTACCAGCAATCTCCCCATGATTACCATGAATCGAATGGTCTTCAACTTTTTTTCCATCTAGTTTGTCAAAAGATAAGTAGAGAACTAAGTTTTTCTCTAACTTATTAGCAGCTTGAGCAAAATTAAAGACAGAAACAATCATTACCAACACAAATAAGAATAAGAAAGAGATTTGTTTTTTCATTTTCCTTCCACAAAAAAAACGCGACTCAGATGAGTCGCGTTTTGGGTTGTCTTCGAGTTACAGGCGTTTCAGCTGGCTCCAAGTTGTTGCCAGTTTTCCTTCTGGCTCAACAGAGACTTCACCTTTACCCACGCTCATATGGTGATTAACTTCTTTTTCGCTTAAAATGCGGTTCCAAATCTTGACTTCATCAATAGTACCTTCAAATTCACGTGAACCTTCGTGGCTTCGGGCAATCATCACGCTGGCATTATCTTTTAGACCAGGTAAGGCAGCTTTTCCATCAAATTCACCTGCTAGCTCACCATTCACATAGTAAATGTGAGATTTGCCAGTGTGTTGTGCGACCACGTGTTGCCATTTATTCAACTCAACTTTCAAAGCGCTAGTAGAACCACCCATGGAACTAAAGTGTAAGGCGCCACCGCCATCGCTTGTAGTATATAAACTGTAGGATCGTGGATTATTACCTTTGGTAACAACACCGGCCCATCGAGCTTTAGTTGATCCACCCGTATGTCGTTTTGCTTTGATCCAAGCCATAACTGTGACGGCCTTGTCAACAGATAGAATATCTTTATGTGGAACTTCAACCCAATTATTTTGACCGTTGAATTCCAGGGCTTTACCGAATTTACCATCGACCCAATTAGGCAAATTTGGTTTCATTCCTTGTAGGTTACCATGATTACCATACCTCGAGGAATCTCCAGCAATATTTCCTTCGCCTTCATCAAAAGGTAAATAGAGTATCAGAGAAGGTTCAGGACCCCCTGTTGATTTAGCTTGTACGAGGTGAAGCAGTGGTGCAATCACGAACAAAACAGCTAGAGCAACAATAATAAACCTGAATGTTTTCATGCAATCTCCTGATTTTAAATAATAAATTTAGGGTTGGTATTATATTTCAATGTTAAAATCTTGTCAACAAACAAAACTCAAACAACCCATCGGCTAGATTGACCAGTGTTTCCACAAATCATCTAATATATCGTACCGCATCTCTTGCAATTTGGTGTAATGCCACCGACCAAAAATTCCAATCCGAGGAGTATTTTGAACATTAGTTGAACCATTATGGGATAAAAATCCATGCCAAAGTAATACTGTTCCTGCTGCTGCTACAAACTCAACTGGTTTGGATCCATGAGAAAATTTAGTGTGATTCCAATCATCAGCATCTAGAAAACTACCATCAATATGCTCTGGGCGCTCACGAAAGTAATTATGTACATTCAAGTGAGTACCCGGCCAGTAGATAAATCCACCACCTTTCTCTTCAACGTCATGGAGATACATGGTTGCGCCTA
>CAZMXD010000326.1:0-2030 GCA_964570185.1 uncultured Nitrospina sp.
TGCTGGAAGAAGAAGGAATCAAGGTGGGGCTAGTTAAAATTAAAACCATTCGTCCTTTCCCTTACGAGGAAGTTCGACAGGCTACCAAAAATGCCAAGCATATTTTTGTTCCTGAATTTAATGTTAGTGGATGGTTGGCTCGTGAAATTAAGGCAACGCTTCCTGATAATGAAAGAGTTTATTCTGGACCGCATGTTGCGGGCGGCATGACCATGCCTTCTGAAGTGATAGTAGATGAGATTAAGAAACATTTGGGTATGGAAACTGCTGCTTCAGTGAGTCTTGGATAGATTAAAGAAAAATAATTAAATCATCATTCCCATACGGGAATTATTTTTAAAGGGGAATTTATGAGCAAGGAAAAGATCGTTTTATGTGAAGATCTGGCTGATATCATGCCGCCGGAGTATCAGGAGTTGGTTGAGGCGGCTACCTTTGGTAATCAGGACCGCGGTTGGAAGGATATCGGTTCCTCTAAAGAGTTGATTGAGCAACACTCTTTATGTGCGGGCTGTCCTGAGTCAATCGCTTTCCGTTATATTCTGGCCAGCTTGCCAGCTCCTGAAGACACAGTGTTTGTTGGATCTACCGGTTGTACCAGTCTAGTGTTTCCCCATGTTGCGGTTCACAATATTCACTCTCTCTTTGGTAACCAGAATGCAATTGCTTCTGGTCTGAAAAGGACCTTGAAGGCTCGTTTCCCCGATGTAGAGAAAGATGTCGTGGTGCTGGCGGGCGATGGTGCGACGGTTGATATCGGGTTGGATATGACCATGCAGTCCTGGTTCCGACAGGAAAAATTTACCACCATCTGTTTTGATAATGAGCTGTATGCAAATACCGGTGGTCAGGAAAGTGGTTTGATGCAAAAGGGCTTTGTTGCCAAGATGGCCCCTAAAGGCAAGAATTTTGAAAAAGTCCGTTTGCCGGAAATTGCTCGCGAAGCGGGCTGTGCTTATGTAGCTCTTTTAACTGTTAGTAAGCCAAACCGGGTTGAACAGGCTATCAAAAACGCTATTTATGTAGCACGTGAAGTAGGCCCCACATTTGTTCAACTTTATACCCCCTGTATTCTTGAGATTGGAAAGCAGAGCATGGAAGGTTTGGATGAGATGAAAGAGTCCGAATCTATTGGGGGTCGGTTTGTCCAGAAGGAGTACATTTCTGACGAAGCGCAGAAACTTCTGGATTCAATCAAGGAAGAAACCAAAGCTAGAAAAAAAGCGGCTAAAAAGAAGCCGGTTAACGCTTAGAAATAGGAGTAGAAAACTATGAGCAGGATGAATATCCGAATTTCCGGTTTGGGAGGGCAGGGAGCGGTAACGGCTGCGCATCTTTTAGCTATGGCTGCAAACAAGGATGGAAAGTATTCCATTTCGAATCCTTTTTTTGGTGCTGAGAAGCGAATGGCTCCTGCGGAAAGTTATGCCAGAATTGGTTCGGAGCGTATTTATGACCGAGGTGAATTGGTTTACCCGGACGTTATTATGATTTTCCACCCACAGGTTATAACTATGCAAAAAAGTTACACAGCTCCATTTTATTCAGGCATTAAAGAAAATGGATTGGTCATTATCAACACGAGTGATGATCTGCTTTCAGATGAGGATCATCAGCGGTTGGAAGAGCTTAATGTTGCTGTTCTTAACCATGATGCTACCAAGCTGGCTCTGGAAATTGGAAAAACCGAACTTTCAACGAATATGGCGATGATTGGTGCCTGTGCCGGGGTGACCAAGGTGGTCAGTCTTGAAGCCTTAGATGGTGCACTTCAGGACCGTTTTGGAAAAAGATATGTTGCTTCAGGTGGTACCGCTACCCTTGACGAAGCGATTAAAAAGAAGTACGCCAAGAAAGAAATGCTTCTCAAGGCTAATATGGATTGTATTACCGAGTCCTATAAAATGTCTTCTGATTGGGCCGAAAAGCAGAATTTGAATTTGGTAGCTGTTTAGGGATCGAAATTCAGTCGGTTATATGTTTTAACCTTTTTTATTTTTTTATGAGGAGAGTTTTCGAGTGTACAACAT
>CAZMXD010000327.1:0-2028 GCA_964570185.1 uncultured Nitrospina sp.
GGTCAAGCCAGTCCTTGTCCACTGCTCGGGCACCCCCTTCCCTTCCGTTTTCTATCCCGCTCATGAGCTGAACAAAAAAGCGCATGTGCTCGCCAGCATGAAAGTCACCATGAACCAAATATCGCTGCAGGTAATATCCATTATCATCCTGAATACCTTTACCCCAGTTATTATTGTTAATAGACTCAAAATGCTGGCGAGTTTCTCCACCCAAGGTCAAATAGAGAGACCCTGATTTGTTAAATGGTATGTATTTTAGGGAGTCAAAATAATCTGTTTTTTTTTCAAGGTTTTTCAAAAACCGATAATCTTCCTTGTATCGCGATTGATTAAAATCAGGACGTTCATTACCAGCCCAGGAAAGAGAGGGAACTGTAGACCAAAGCATTATTAATATAAGCAGAAATTCTTTTTTGTTGAAAAACATTTCTAAGTTAATAGTTAAGTGAGCTCATAATCCTTTAGGATTTAAAATTAGGTGCAAGGCAATTTTTGTTTTGATAAATATAAAAAAATGTTGCAATTTTTCAAACTCAACATGCCAAAAATTTTAATTTAATGAGGATTGATAAGTTGAGATCCTTTATTATTTTTCAAATGATGACTAGGTATGAATTCTTTTTAGCATTTACCAGCTAAATACAAAAGCCACAAGCATTCTTTTGAATAGGTGCTAGTCAACACTACATTTTTTCTTTAAGGACCCCGCAACAAAAATTTCAGTTTATATCCTCTTACATAATAGCTAAAATAAGTTAACCACTTTAAACGGAAAAATCTTGCTTACACAAGCTCAGAATCAGATTATTTATTTAATGTTTTTGAATGGTATACTTTTTTTGGGACTGAACTTTGTTGCTTATTCAATTATTTTCCCAGGCACCAAAGGTTCAAAACGCATAGGTTATATGTTTATAACCTGTGGTCTTTTGGCCTTCCTCGTACAACAACTTTACCAAGTCATGGTTGCCCTTGATTACCCTCAGGAGAATGTGAACGGTTTAATTTTAAGCGGATTTGTAGTACCAATATTTTTCGTGTCTCTTTTTTATTATCGAATAAAACGCAACCGCATAGAAAAAGGGCAAGAAACAAAAAAAAAGGAAAAACATGATTGATCTGAGAAGCGATACCTTCACTCATCCCACTCAATCTATGCGTGATGCTATGGCAACAGCAGAAGTGGGTGATGATGTATTCCAGGAGGATCCCACCATTAAAAAACTTGAGGCCCTGTCGGCAGAAAAAACTGGCAAGGAAGCCTCCCTTTTTGTCCCTAGTGGCACTATGGGAAACCTAATCAGCGTGCTAAGTCATTGCAGTAGAGGCGATGAGATACTATTGGGAGACAGATGCCATATCTCTCTTTATGAGGTGGGCGGAGTCTCTGCATTGGGAGGGGTCCATCCGCGCACCCTTCCAAACAACTGTGATGGAACCATATCTTTGGACCTATTGGAAAAGGGAATCCGACATTCAGATATTCATTCTCCTTCTACCCGTTTGATTTGCCTTGAGAACACGCATAATTTTTGTCAAGGTTCTCCTCTTAGCCCAGATTATATGGCCTCTGCTGGCGATTTAGCCGTCAATTATGGGCTAAAAATTCATTTGGATGGGGCCAGAGTCTTCAACGCAGCCGCGGCACTTAAAGTCCCAGTTTCAAAACTTACGGAAAAAGTGGACTCGGTAATGTTCTGCCTTTCAAAAGGGCTTTCTGCTCCGGTGGGTTCATTGGTTTGTGGGTCCTCTGATTTTATAAATAAAGCAAGGAAAATGAGAAAAATGGTGGGAGGAGGTATGAGGCAGGCAGGGCACCTTGCGGCCGCAGGTCTGGTCGCGCTTAAAGAACTGGCAGACCGGCTTCAAGAAGATCATGAAAACGCAAAAATCTTGGCCAGTGGAATTGCTTGTCTAGACGGAATTGAAGTGGACGAAACTCGCGTAAAAACTAATATCATATTTTTCAACCTGACGGGAATGGAAGGCAAAAAATTTATCGATGAATTAGATAAAAAGCAAATAAAA
>CAZMXD010000328.1:0-2023 GCA_964570185.1 uncultured Nitrospina sp.
GTCGACAAGTTGTAAAACCTCACTCATCGAGTGGGTAACACAAATCATGGGAATAGAAAGTTCTTGTTCTATTTTTCGGATAAATGAAATTATCTCTACCTTTCTTCGGGTATCTAACGCTGCAAGAGGTTCATCCATTAAAAGCAGCTGCGGACTTGTTAGTAAAGCACGACCAAGTGCGACCCGTTGTTTTTCACCACCCGATAATTTATCAATACCGCGATCTAAAAGGTTTTCTAAAGCCAACACTCGCACCACCGCGTCCAGATGCAGTTTTCTCGAATCCACCGGAGTACGTTTATATCCATACAAAAGGTTTTCTCGGACCTTTAAATGCGGAAACAACCGGGACTCCTGAAATACCATACCAATCGCACGTTCGTTCGCAGGAAGGAATTTATTCTTATCCTGCCAAACCTCTCCTGCTATTTCTAACCTGCCCGATTTTTCGAAACCGGCCAAGCATCGTAATAAGGTTGTTTTACCTGAACCTGAAGGACCAAATACCACGGTTATTCCAGATGCTGGAAGTTTCAAATCAACATCAAAATTAAAATCCTGATAGCTGACTTTAAAATTTGCCTTTATTAACGTGTTCATGAAACGTGCACCGGTAATTTTTTATTACTGGAATAAACCATGACCAGAACAAGAAAAGAAAATAATAATAAAACTGCTGAAAGTAAATGTGCTTGGGCATATTCCATAACTTCAACACGATCATAAATCTCTATAGATATCACTTTTGTTTTTCCTGGAATATTCCCTCCCACCATCAAGACCACACCGAACTCTCCCAACGTGTGCGCAAAACCTAAAACCGTTGCTGTAAGGTAACCACGCCTTGAGAGTGGCAGTATCACAGAAAAAAAAGCATCCCGCTTCGAGGCCCCTAAAGAAGAGGCTGTTTCTATTGGAGCCCTTCCTATCGATTCAAAGTTACTTTGTAAGGGCTGCACAACAAAAGGCAAAGAATAAAGAGTTGATGCAAACACTAAACCCGTAAAAGTAAAAGATAATGGCGAACCTGTTAGAGTTTGAATGGGGCCACCTATCCAACCATTAGGACCCAGCAGGATCAACAAATAAAACCCTAACACCGTTGGCGGCAAAACCAAGGGTAAGGCCACCACGGCTTCTATACCAACCTTAATTTTTGAACAAGTATTTGCAAGCCACCAGGCAATAGGAGTTCCTATTATTAAAAGTATCACCATGGTTACAGTAGCTAGTTGTAGGGTGAGCCAGATAGGTCCATAATCGAGAGAATGTAAATCCATAACTTTCCTTTAAAATTGTTTTACATAATAACCATAATTTTTTATTAATTTTTGACCCTTTTTGTTTTTTAAAAATTTCAAAAATTCTCGGGCCACATGATTGGGGTGTGCGCGTTTTAATAATATGGCTTGTTGTTGAATCGGTTCGTGCAAACTAAGAGGAACTAACCAAGAAGCCCCGCCGAGCAATCCCTTACTGCTGTTTAGTTGGGAGAGCGAGATAAAACCTATTTGAGCATTTCCAGTCACCACAAACTGTAAGGTTTGTGAAATATTTTCTCCCCTAACCAGGCGTGATTGAATTTTTTTCCAATAACCTGTTTTCCTTAAAACCTGTTCAGTTGCTTTCCCATAAGGCGCAGTTTTGGGATTGGCAATTGCCAAATACCGAAAAATTTTTTGATTTAAAATCTGTAAACCAAATTTTTTTACAAATTTTGGATCAGCACTCCACATAACCAATCTTCCAAATGCATATGTGAACCGAGATCCGAGGACTCCTATTCCCTCTTTTTCGAGAAGTTCTGGCCGCTTTGAGTCTGCTGCCAAAAAAACATCAAAAGGAGCCCCCTGGTGGATTTGCGCATAAAGCTTCCCCGTTGAACCCGAAATTATCACTACTTTATTTCCCGTTGTATTTTCAAACTCTCTAGATAATTCTTTTAGCGGGAAAATGAAATTAGAGGCTACGGCAACCCGTAGTTGGTCCGCCAAGGCAATTGGAGCCTGAATCAAAAAAAATA
>CAZMXD010000329.1:0-2000 GCA_964570185.1 uncultured Nitrospina sp.
GGAAATATTGGATATGAACCGCTGAAAGGAAGACAAATGGAGTTGCTCCAGCCGAGGGCGAAAGCCCCAAAAATGGAAGTCAGGCAATAAAGCCCAGACTCGGTTTGAAAACACTACACCTTCTAGACGGCTTATTATACACTAGGCTTTACAAATTTTTTTAATTTCAAAAAGGAGGGCGACCCTTGCAGTATAAAGTACTTGTCGCAGCAGAATTTAAAGAACTTAACGAAGATGTATTAGCCGAAGTTACTGGCAGGTTGGAAGAACATGGATTAGAAAAAATTCCCACTTTAGATGCTACCTGGGAATATGCTTGTGAAGCCGAAGATGAAACCGATGCCAAGGATAACGCTATCCAAGCTTTTATCAACGTTGTACGTACTCATCCTTGCGAGCTAGGCTTAGTGGTGCAAGCTGGCACTTCTCAAATTATACGGCGGAAGAAAAAATTTGATCCATGAAAAAATCCAAAGCCACTGTGGTATGATATATATATCCAGAACAATATGAAAACAACACCTTGGATTAAGACTTGAATGAGGTTTTGATACTTAAAATACCTCTGGGAGGAAAATATTGAATATTATATTGAATAGTTATTGCAACCTAACGTGCAATTATTGTTTTGCGGACGAATATATGGAAGAGACCGTTAAAACACCCGGCAAGTCGATGGAATATGATTATTTCCTCAAGGACTTTCTCCCTAAAATCAAAAATACTCCAATCATCAATTTCATGGGGGGCGAACCGACATTGCATCCTCGGTTCAACGATATATTTCGAAACACTTACAAAGATATTCTGCCTTATTCCCATCTCAGCGTATTTTCAAATGGTCTGATGCCAGATAAGGTTTTAGACCTCATGCTAGAAATGGCAGGGCCTAAAGGAACGAGAAATAAGAATGTGGTTTTTGCTATTCTCCTAAACTGGCAGACTCTGGAAAATATTTCAGAAAAAAATCATGAGCGTTGTAAAGAGGTCGCTGAAAAAATGCTTCGCACAAACGGTTACAGTTTAACTTTCAGCCTCAACCTCTACTCAAAAGATCAGGATCTGGAAAAGCAGTGCGAAGAGATCGACACCATATACCAGAAGGTCGGACTTCCACAAGATCAGTTGTATAAAGTTCGTGTGAGTCCCGCATTTCCAATTATTGGCGGCGAAGCGAATATTTATTTGCCCATCCGCGATTACCCAAAAGTCGGCCAGAAAATGCTAAAAATCCTGGAGCGGTTCCCTCAAATGTGTTTTAGATTTGACTGTTCGTTTCCGCCATGTTTTCTGGATGAAATTCAAGAAAGCCAGTTCTCTCTCACCGACCGTTTTTTCTTTCACGGCAATAAGCAGCTTCCACCAACAGAAGAATGGAAAAACAACGACTATTATTTTGGTTGCGCGGATGGCAGTCCGATGGACATTGATTCAAAAGGGGATTGCTTTAATTGCTTCCCGTTTCACAATTTGAAACTGGGTAATGTTTCGGATTTTAAGGAAGTGAATTCGATAGCTATGGCAAAAATGGGTTCAAAATTTTTAAACACCGTATTCGACAAAACCCAAGCTAAAGAACCCTGCCGGTCCTGTCCCCATTATATGGTCCGATGTACCAGTGGATGTTTTGCTTACAACTTTATTGACGAAGAAGCGGAACAACTTACCACTGCTGTTAAAGAATCCGATTCAGCTTGACTTCCTGACAAATAATGCCAATGTGAAAGCCTTCATAAGTTTCTACCGGACCAAAAACAACACCTTTACTCAGTGACGTAGTCTCGACTCCTTGCATTATAAAATCATTGAGCTCTTCGTTGCTTAATGATTTAAAACCGCCACGAGGTTGTCGTGGATCACTCTTGTTCCAGCCCACTTCCAACCAACCCAAGTTACCCCCATCCTCTTTAGAAACTGAACATATGCTGTATTTTTCGGCTAACTTCATCAACATTTGGACCCGTGCGGTTTCGTTGGGTAAACCTTCAATGGTTTCTTTT
>CAZMXD010000330.1:0-1994 GCA_964570185.1 uncultured Nitrospina sp.
GGGCGTTCATCGATAAGAAGTACCATTAAATAACACTCAGGATGATTGTCTGTTATCGAATGCGCAATATTTTGGAGCAGCACTGTTTTACCCGTTCTTGGAGGAGAAACAATGAGAGCTCTTTGCCCTTTACCAATAGGTGCGACTAGATCTATAACACGCGCACTTGCGTCTTTTGAGGGTTTTTCAGTTTCTAGCCTGATTTGCTCGTCTGGATATAATGGTGTTAAGTTATCAAAGTTAATTTTATTTTTGCTTTTGTCAGTTTTTTCATAGTTGATTGAATCAATTTTTAACAGTGCAAAATATCTTTCTCCTTCCTTAGGAGCTCTGATTGGACCTTCAACCGTGTCTCCTGACCTTAGACCAAATCTTTTTATTTGGCTTGGACTGACATAAATATCATCTGGACCCGGTAAATAATTAGCTTCCATTGATCTTAAAAAACCAAACCCATCTTGCAAGACCTCTAAAACACCTTCGCCATCTATATCTTTTTTATCAGATGCTAATGTTTTAAGGATTGAAAACAACATGTCCTGCGTGCGCATTGAACTTGCATTTTCTACTCCTAGCTCCTCAGCGTATGCTAGTAGTTCTTGTGGAGTTTTAATTTTGAGTTCTTTAAGTTTTAGATTCATTTTTGGATAGTTTCTGTTGATTAAGTATTTTGGGGAAAAAGTGGTTGAAGAACCCACTATTTATAATTAATTTAAAAATTTATCAATAATTAATTATTCACTTCTAAAGTATTTCTTAGAATTTGATATAAAATATTGATTTAAATAGATATTTTTCCTGAAAAATGCTCTACGTCTTTCCAATTAGTAAAATCGTATGATTTTGAGGTATCGGTCGGACCTTGAGTAATTAACATAATGAATTGGATGATACACTTATCGAAAAAATTATATTTAGGATAATCTATCTTACCCCCAAAAACCCCTAGTATTCCTGGCTGCCATTTTGATAATTTTAAAAACTTCTTCATATAGGGATTTGTAGCTGGTGTGTTTTTGTTATTTTTACGGGCAAGTGCGTTAACGGTGAAAAATGCATTTTGCTTTGCATTAAGCAAAGTGTGGTTTTGTTTAATAAATTGAAAAAGTTCTTGGCGATGTTTACCATAGCGGATACTTGCTCCAACAGTTATCATATCATATTCGGATAAATTTTTATTTTGAACATGGTTTAATGATATTATGTCCACCTCGTTTTCTTTTTGTATTAATTTTAAAATATGTTCGCAAATCGTCTTTGTATGACCATCTACACTTGAGTAAATAATTAAATGTTTGTTCATATTTTTTTAAGAATTTATTTTTACAATACTTTTGAACACTTTTACGTGTCTATCCGTGTCATTTAAACAAGGCACGTAAGCATAATGTTCCCCCCCGGCATTCATAAAAATTTCTTTATTTTCTTCATCAATTTCCTCTATGGTTTCTAAACAATCTACACTAAATCCTGGCGCTATGATCAAAACGTTTTTTATTCCTTTTTTAGGCAGCTCTTCCATCTTTTCACTGGTGTATGGTTTAAGCCATTCCGCGGGACCAAATCTAGATTGAAATGTTGTAATATATTGACTTGTTTTTAGTTTAAGTTCTTTGGCGACAAGTTTTGTTGTTTCTTTGCAGAATAAATAATATGGGTCGCCTTGTTCTACGTTTCTTTTTGGTATTCCGTGATAGGAAAAAACAATTTTTTGGGGTTTGTGTTTTTTAATGGAGGGTTTTAATGTGTCTGCTAATGCTGCTACATAATTCTTATTCTTGTGATAACCGTTGATAAACTTCACACTTGGTACCCACCTCCATTTCTTCAAAGTATCTACCACCGCATCAAACACACTGGCGCTTGTGGTGCCTGAATATTGAGGAAAGGTTGGTATAACAATTAACTTGTCGCACCCTTTGTTTTTCAGTTTTAAGAGGGCTTTGTCAATTTCTGGCTTGCCGTATCTCATGGCCAACACATACTCTTGTTTG
>CAZMXD010000331.1:0-1978 GCA_964570185.1 uncultured Nitrospina sp.
ATTTTTGTTATTGAAGCATTATCAGTAATCATTCAAGTGGCTTATTTCAAGTATACGGGAGGGAAGCGTTTTTTTAAGATGGCCCCTCTACACCATCACTTTGAAAAATTGGGTTGGTCAGAACCGAAAGTGATTGTTCGATTCTGGATTGTGGCTATTGTTCTGGCAATGGTTAGCTTGAGTACTTTGAAACTCAGATAAGCATGAATTTAAAAAATAAAATTGTTTCGGTTATTGGTTTGGGGAAGACGGGTATCGCTACTGCAAATTTTCTTAGCCTTCAAGGAGCAAGGGTTTCAATTATGGACAATAAATCTCAAGAGCAATTATCTGGGGTTGCGGAGCAACTTTTGCCTGCTATCGAAGTTATATATCAAAACTGCGCTCCGCTTGCAAATTCTGAGATGGTGGTGGTTAGCCCAGGTGTAAGCAAGGATGCCGAATTTCTTCGAGGTTCTCGGGAAAAAGGAATAGAAATCATAAGTGAAATTGAACTTGCAAGCCGATTCAATAATGTATCACTCATTGGTATTACAGGTACAAATGGTAAATCAACCTGTACCAGCTTGATCGGCGAAATACTTAAAGAGGGCGGAAAAAATATCCAAGTAGGAGGAAATCTGGGCTCTCCTTTTATTTCTCTATTGAAGGAAAAATCAGTTGAATATCGAGTCCTAGAAATATCCAGCTTTCAAATGGAAATCACCCAAAGATTCCATCCTGAGGTGGCAATTATTCTTAATATCACACCTGATCATTTAGATAGACATAAAAGCTTTGAAAAATATTTGACGATTAAAGAAAAAATTTTCTCCAATCAAACTGAAAACGATTTTCTTATTTTAAACCAAGATGACCCCATTACTCGCAACTTAGGAAAGAATTGTCCTGCAAAAAAAATCTACTTCAGTATGGAAAAAAAAATAAACCGCGGAGTCTATATAAAAGGAGAAGAAATTGTAGCATGTCTCGATAATTTTGAGGGGAAAGTATGTGACTTAAGTTCTCTGTCACGTGGTTTGCGCTGGCAAATAGAAAATGTTTTACCTGCCGCGGCAACTGCTCTCCTTTTGGGTATTTCTTTAGATGCCATTCAAGAAGTTCTTAAAAGCTTTTCAGGATTAGAACATCGCCTGGAATGGGTATGCAATCAAGATGGTATCGATTTTATTAATGACTCAAAGGGCACCAATGTAGGTTCAGTATGCAAATCTTTAAATACTTTTGATCGTCCTATCATTCTTATTGCGGGAGGAAAAGATAAGAACATTGACTTTTCCGATTTAAAAAATATTTTGAAAAAGAAAGTTAAGCATTTGATTCTGATTGGAGAAACAAAACAAAAATTTAAAAATATTTTGAACGGTAACTTCAACTATGAAGAATCTGATTCTTTGGAGGAAGCCGTCCGCCTTGCAAAAATTAAAGCAAAAAAAGGTGATGTTGTACTTCTTTCTCCCGCTTGCGCAAGCTTTGACATGTTCGAAGATTATATTGACCGCGGGAACCAGTTTAAATCTATTATCAAAACACTAGAAGGATGATGTTTCTTGAGAAAAACCCAGCATACAACTTGCGATTCAATCCTATGCATTACAGTAGCCATTTTAGTTCTCATTGGTATTGTAATGGTGTTCAGTTCAAGCGCGGCTTACACCGTAAGGGATCACAACGATTCTTATTACTTCCTGAAAAGGCAAGTTTTGTGGTGCATCCTAGGGACAGGTCTGCTTTTATTTACAAAAAATTTGGATTACCACAAGCTTCATCAATATACCTACCCCATTATGGTCTTCACATTCTTGTTGCTGATCATAGTAACGTTTCCCGAATTCAGCAAAAAAGTGGGTGGGGCTCGTCGATGGTTGACTTTAGGAGGGTTTTCATTCCAACCTTCAGAGCTGGCAAAGTTCACGCTCGTTCTTTTTATTGCCAAGTCTTTAGTAAAACGAGCGGACAAATTAAGAAATTTTGCTTA
>CAZMXD010000332.1:0-1966 GCA_964570185.1 uncultured Nitrospina sp.
CCATTTGAAGAGTAGAGATTTTCTATCTTTCCAGATAGATTTAATGCTCCACTACCTGCTAGACTTGCTGCCTCCCGGATGTTGTCGAACAGGTTAATCAGGGGTTGTGAAAGAGTTAAGTCTTGTGAATTTAGTAAGACATCAACCCCGTCTTCTGTAAGGGCGTCGTATTGTATCTCCGTATTAGAGAAAGTGGTCATTTCCCCAGTTGTTAATTTGTCTACAGATAAACGTCCCTTGCGCAATTTTATTTGCGGATTTTCTTTTCTTAATTCAAGTAAATCCATAGCTAGGGATTTCGTGCCAAGGTCAATTTCATAAATTTTGTTATCGTTAAATAATATGTCGGCTGTTATTTTTTCGTTTTTGTAGGCAATATCTTGCAAGGAAATTTTCGCGATACCATTAGTTTCATTAAGTTCAACTGTTACGGCCCCTTTTAGATCTTCCCCGCTGATATGGAATGTCATTGGGGAGGAAAGTTTCCATGCGTCAAGGTTAACGTGACTGGCGATATCAACTGGGTCGCCGATTTTTTTCTCAAAATTTATGCTAGGAAATGAGGCTGCTAAGTCTGCCGCGTCTATATTTATAAGTGCGGTTTGGTGGCCATCTGTAAACGCATTAATGGTTATCTCTAGTGCTGCTTCGCCATCAGCAAAGAGAAAGAAATTCTCTAGTCCCTCCCCAAAATTGTCAGTTAAAGTGGTGCGAATAACGGCGCTTCCTATTGGGTCGGATGGCCCGCTATTTGCCGTTGTGCTCCACTCAATAGCAACTGGCATTTGGTTAACAGTAGCCTCAACGTGCCCACTTAGTTTGTGTTCGCCAAAAAAAACTCTTCCGGTGCCGTCCATAATATTAAGTTGGCGCTGGCCAAGGATGTGTTCGTTTCTTTGTAACGCAAGTTGTTGAAAGGCGACCTCCCCTTTGGTGGTCAGGTCTTGCACCGTTAGGCCGCTGATCAAAGGGAAATGAATATTTAGGTTGGCCTTTGCCATTCCATTGAGTTGTTGATTTTGTTTAGATTTAAACCACTCGATGAACTTCGCGGAAAATCCAGGAAAAATAGTAAGGTCAGACAGGGGGCCGTGTGAACGAAGAGCTAAAAATCCAATCTCCTTCCCCGTGTAGACGTCTGAGAATTCCAATGTTGTTCCATCAATTTCTTGTTCGAGAATTGTTCCCGTTTCGATGTTGATATGAAGATCAACTCCGTCAAACCAGCCATCAGCAAAAAGATTTTCAGCGGGGGGAAGCCCATTTATATATTCAACCGCGGTATCATTCACTCTGAATGTCCCAAATATTTGATTGCGCTCTAAATTGTCCCTTTCCAGATCACCAACTGAGAAATCCAGATATGCAGTGATGTCCTCAAGAGTTCCCCCTGAAATGTTTTCTAAAACCCAGGTCCGTGTGCCTTTGGCAAGATTCTGGGGCCAAAGTGTGGAAAGTTGACCAACTGGGATTTGATGGGCCTCAAGGGATGCATTAATGTGGGGGTTAGAGTATAGGTTGGTTAGGGAGGCGTTGCCATTTATTTGGGAATCATCAATCGTTCCTTCGAAAGTCTCAAGGAAAATTGATGGGTTTTGGTTATTAAAATAACCTGCCATATACAGGTTTTCTACTTGGTGCTCACCAAAAAACATTGACTGGTCGTTAAAAATAGCTGAGCCTTCCGGACAAAATAGCTCAAATTCAATCTTTTTTATGTCGGAGAGTTTTTCAAAGCTTGTTGCAAAAGTGCCAGAAAGAGTTGCGTTAAGATAAGCCAAATTTTCAAGATCTTTGGAGATAAACTGGAATTGACTAGGTTTAAAATCAGAAAAGGAAAACTTAGTTTTCCAAACCCTGTCATCTTTTGAGTAATTTGCTTTTAAACCTATGCTGACCTCTTCCTCTCCCATATTAAGAGTGGACGCGATAAATATAGTTACGCCCTGATCTGATTGTGTTAAAT
>CAZMXD010000333.1:0-1932 GCA_964570185.1 uncultured Nitrospina sp.
GAACTTCTTGGAACAGCATCTGTAACAGAAATTTTTTTATTAGTAGGGAGCGGAGTGTTTACCGTTTGTCCACTTCTACTATTTGCTAATGCTGCTCGGCAGGTTCCATTAAGCGTTATCGGAATTGTTCAGTACCTTTCACCGACCTTAAACTTTTTGCTTGGAATTTTGGTCTATGAAGAGACTTTCGATTTTCCTAAGCTTTTGGGTTATTTAATTATTTGGATCGGGATAGTTATTTTCGCAGCCGATGGGTTTTGGCTTACTCGTCGTTCTACTCGACAGTTTATTGATGGAGAAAAGTAGAACTCATAGCTACATGTTTGCCATGGTTTTATTGACGAAATCAGATGCTTGTATTTCTAAATATCTTCGATGAAGTGATTGAACGTTAATAATATTGGCGCCTCTACTGGATAGATCTTTAGCCAATTTTTTAGGAGCGCTACCTGCAAAGACAGCGTGTGTAGTAAATGCGGCAACGCGTTTGCCCCAAAGTGGAGGAATTTTTCGAATTAATTGGAGATCACCAGGTCGATGTCCAAAAAGGATTAGTCCGTCTACCCAGGTACCTACGAATATAAGGTCAGCTTCTGAAAGTTCCTCGTAGTCGATATTTTTTATTGATCGTACTACTACTGAACTGGCTTGATTTTTAATTGCACCGCCTATGAGCTCAGCAGCCCGGCGTGTTTTACCAGTTCGACTTTGGTAAATAATGACGACATTCATCGAATATGCACCTCCAAAGTACTTTTCTTGTACGAAAAATATTTATTCTCTGAACTTAGACTATTGAGCTGATGTAAAGGGTATTTATTTGAGAAGTTCGTCTAGTTTCTCACCTACTCCGCTCATGTTGCCGAATGATTCGGCAGCAAAAGCATTAAGCCAGGTCAAGCTGACAAAACCAGCCATCACTGCGCCGCCATCTGTTTCAATAGGTAATTCGGCAGGGTCTCCCCAAGACATTTTCACACGGAAAGAACCTTCATGGCCAGGTTTAGGCTCAAGTTCTGCTGTTGACATAGTTCTTGGTGGAGGTCCACCAACTTCAGTGAATTTCCAACCTTTTAGATCTTCGATCGAGAGATTAGGAACATTAATGTTTAAGACCGAAGGGAAGTTTGGCGGATCTGCTAGTAAGGCTTTGACCGTTGTATGAGCTACTTGTGATGCAGTTCCCCAAAGCTGTCGGTCAAGAACTTCGTCAAACCCTTGGCCTTCGACTCCCCAATCGTTTACTGCTTGACTGACAGCTATCCCGCTTATTCCGCTGTTCCTTGCAGTCAATACTGCGCCGATTGTTCCTGAATGATAAACCGATCTTCCCACATTACTGCCCGGATTTATTCCCGAAACTACGAAGTCAAACTCTTTGTCAAAAACACCTAGAGTTGCGTACATCACGCAAAGTGCTGGTGGACCTCCGATAGCCCATGCATTATCTATTCCTTTGACTTTTCTTTTGTGAACTTCGGGGCGTATTAGATGTACTGGCCCTAATGCTGCACCAAAACCTGAGTATTCCTGATCGGGGGCAACAATTGTTACTTCTCCCAAATCAGACATTGCCCGAGCTAGCTCGTGTAAGCCGACAGAATCAATGCCATCGTCGTTGGTAACAAGGATTTGCATCATGTCGACGGTATCGGATGTCGGTGGATTTGTTGGCAATATTTGCTTAACGGAAGGTTAATTGCTGTTACTTTAGTGTTTTTGATTTTTGTGGTCACTATTTTTAATAGAGCGAATTTTGCTATCAAGATCTTCCCAAACTGCCATAAAGTTTGCAGCTTGGTCTTTAGCGCATTCGTATTCATTTACCAGTTTTTTAGCAGTTTCTGGGTTACGAAATAGTTCTGGATTCTCGAGATCTTTATTAAATCCGACTAAGGCAGCTTCGGCCATCTCCCAGTCTTTTTCTGCTTT
>CAZMXD010000334.1:0-1928 GCA_964570185.1 uncultured Nitrospina sp.
TTTTGATAAATTTCGTCTATTTCCCAGCATTGGGTCGCGAGGTCTTGTTGAATGGAATAAAGGTTTAGGCTGAACATCAAACCGTAACCATTTTTTTCTAAAATTGCCTCAGCTACTTCGCGACAGCGTGCATGATTTTTTTCGGATGTGTTTTCCATAGTCTGCCAATTGAGCAGAACAGAAAATTGTATTTGCCGTTCAATGCTGCCACCACGACCCACTAAATTCAAAAGCAGGTCGAGTACTTTGTCGGACATTAATCCATTGGTGAAAACACCTAGAAATGTGAAGGGTTGCATATTATCCAATGTTTGGGAAAGCATGTCGTTAAAACGCGGGTGAAGAGTGGGTTCTCCTCCCATAAAATTAATTAGAGAGGCGGTTTTGATTCTAGGTAAAAGTTCGTTTTGGAAGAAATCGTAGTCCATAGATTTATCCGGGGTTTTAACGTTTTCTTCCATATACTCATCAGCAAAGCAGTAATTACATTTCAAATTACAATAGCTATTCAATATGATGTTCAAAATTATGACCTATTTGGATATTTTAAAAAAATCTGATCAGGCTTAAACTCTCAACGTTGGAGCTTGGGCACTAAAACGGTAAATCTGCTTACTGTATTTCTAGGATATTGTAAGTCTACCATAGGTAACAAAGCGCACAAAACCTAATAAATTATTGATTAACTATTTCTTTCAGCTAGAGGGGAAGTGCGGAAATTCAAGCCTTCATCTGGTATTTGGTGACTATGGGATTGACCCCCGCGAAGTTTATTAAGGACTGCACTCATATGCTCGTAGCCCATCTGGTTCTTAAGTGAAGAGAAAGTGTCTCGGGCCTGAGTAAAATTAACTATGGCCTCGGAAATGTTCTCTGTCTTCCAGAAATAATGTCCCATATTTTCCAATACTAATGCTTTGACAATGTGCGGCGGGTCATTTTTTACTAACTCTAACCCCTTTTTATACCAAGCCCCAGCGGGGGGGAAAATGCCTCTTTCCATATATAAATCCCCGGCTAAGTTCATAGCTCTTGCCTCTCCTAACGAGTCCTGATTTTTTCTATGGTTTTCCATGGCAAATTTGTAATGTTTTTCTGCTTCTTTTAGGTTCCTGCGGAATTTATAAAGATCGCCAATGGATTCAAAAATCTTTGCTGCTTTTTTAAGTTTCCCCTTTTTTTCATAAGCCGCAATGGCTTTTTTGTAATTTTTAACAGCCTTATCAAATTCATGATAGAAAAAGTTTTCGGATGCTTGTTGAATATATCTTCCTGCTTCATCTCTTGCATCGATGGGTGGGGTGATGGGTTTCTCTTCTTCTTTTTTTATTGGTTTCGGTAGAAGCCAGACAGACATTCCCATGGCGAGGACCAAAGCTAAAATTCCGAAATACACTAGAGCAGGCTTTATAGATAATTTCAAAGTATTGAGTATTCAATTAAATTAGTAAAAATCCTTATGACCAGTATGCCCTCTAAAGGACCAAAACAGCAACAACCGTTTATTTTACCTGTTGGCACGATCTCAAGTTAAGTATAGAATACATCGGCCCAAGCAGCCCAGAGCTGGACTAAATAATAGCCTGTAATCGTTGTGATCAGAAACAATTAACATTTTTTTATTCAAACTTAAATAGGCACTTCCTTGAAGAAATTATTGATAGATGAATACTTCAAATGGGTCGTTGAAAAACCTTTGTGGGCTCTGGCTTTTGTTATTTTAGTGGTGGCTGGATTTTCTTATCATATCCCAAAATTCAAGTTGGATGCATCCGCAGAATCTCTGGTTTTGGAAAATGACAATGCTTTGGAATATTACCGAAAAATCAGCAAAGTTTATGGGTCTGATGATTTTTTAGTAATCACCTATTCACCATTTAAAGACCTGATGTCCGATGAAGTGCTCGCAGACATAAAGGCTCTAAGCA
>CAZMXD010000335.1:0-1919 GCA_964570185.1 uncultured Nitrospina sp.
CCCTTATCTCCGAAAATTTGGAAAATATACTGTCCCCGATTTTGTAGGTGATCGCTATTATTCCGATTTCGCTCGTTTAGTTGCGGTAATTTGTGTTTTATTCGTTTCATTTACCTATGTAGCTGGGCAAATGCGTGGGGTTGGTATTGTTTTTTCCCGGTTTCTCGAAGTTGAAATTACGTCTGGTATTCTTATAGGGATGGGTATTGTATTTTTTTATGCGGTTCTTGGAGGAATGAGAGGAATTACTTATACCCAAGTAGCGCAATATTGTATTTTAATTTTTGCTTTTCTGGTTCCGGCTATTTTTATGTCCATGTTGATGACCGGGACGCCAGTTCCCCAATTAGGTTTTGGAAACACACTCACCGACGGTTCTAATATATATCTTCTAGACAGACTTGACCAATTGTCTAATGAACTCGGGTTTGGAGCTTATACCGAAGGAAATAAATCTACTATTGATATGTTTTTTATTACAGCAGCTTTAATGGTGGGTACAGCTGGGTTGCCGCATGTTATTGTTCGATTCTTCACAGTTCCCAAAGTTCGTGATGCACGTATTTCGGCGGGTTATGCATTGGTTTTTATAGCCATACTTTATACAACCGCTCCTGCTTTGGCTGCTTTTGCACGAGTTAAATTGATAAATACAGTTAAAAATGCAGAATATAGAAATACTCCATCTTGGTTTAAATACTGGGAAGGCACTAATCTTATTGCATGGGTAGATAAAAATCAGGATGGGAAAATTCAATATTTCGCGGGTAAGGCCTTTACAGGAACACCTGATTTTTTGGACAAAAGAGGTCTGAATGGAGAAAGAAAAATTTCTAACACTTTATCCCCTAATTCAAATGAGCTATACATTGATCGAGACATAATGGTATTGGCAAATCCCGAAATAGCTGATTTGCCAGATTGGGTTATCGCTCTTGTCGCAGCAGGTGGGCTGGCAGCGGCGCTTTCTACAGCAGCCGGATTACTTTTGGTGATATCGACATCTATATCTCACGATCTTTTAAAGAAATTATTTTTGAAAAACATTACGGATAAACAGGAACTTGGCTTCGCCAGATTCTCGGCGGCAGTTGCTATTGTCGTTGCGGGGTATTTTGGAATTCATCCGCCCGGATTCGTTGCCCAGGTTGTAGCTTTTGCCTTTGGGCTTGCTGCTGCTTCATTTTTTCCAGTAATTCTAATGGGAATATTTTCAAAACGAATGAACAAAGAAGGAGCTATTGCCGGAATGATTACGGGGCTTACATTCACTGCCAGTTATATCATTTACTTTAAATTTTTTAATCCGTCGAACAATTATGCAGAAAACTGGTGGTTTGGAATTTCACCTGAAGGGATTGGGACTTTAGGAATGTTCTTAAATTTTCTAATCGCCTACATAGTTAGCCGGATTACCGCCCCGCCACCACAAGATATAAAAGATATGGTTGATGATATTAGGATTCCAAAAGGTGCTAAAAACTCTTATCACCTCCATTAGAATTAAATTAATGGTAAAAAGATAGCTTATAAGCTTTAATTAGATGAGGGTTGGGAAATAACCCATATTATTTTTTAATATATTTATGGAGTAAAAATATATTATGAAAAAAGTTAGTCTCATTTCCATACTCCCACAAATACTTTCCAGTCATAAGAAATGGTTTACTTCTAAGGGTAAAGAAGGGATTTTTGCTGATCTTAGTGAAGAAGATTTGCGGGAAGGAAATTTTCGAAATTGTAATTTGGTAGAAGCAAACCTACAAGCTTCAGATTTATCTTATGCAGACTTTACCGATTCCGACCTTCGCGGAGCAAACCTTTTGGAGGCCCAGCTAAAAGGCGCTAAACTTGAAAATGCTAACTTTGAAGAAACAGATTTAATGTGGGCAAATTTGAAGGGCGCCAATCTAGAAAAT
>CAZMXD010000336.1:0-1897 GCA_964570185.1 uncultured Nitrospina sp.
CCTCCTCCTACACTCATCTCTCCAAATGGATAAACATATCCTAGATCAAGTGATCGACTGGTACCAGAGGCTGTTCTCGTTGCCAGCGGAGTACCAGAGGCGGCAACTGCTCCTAATAACGGATGAACCCAGACTGACGATGTTGCAATATTTGTTTTGTAGCTTTTGTCGAATTGATACAATCCCAAAAGGATCTCTCCACCGCCAAGAAAATCTAGGCCATAGTCACTGACATAGTGAATAGAGAAAGAGCTGAAGCTCTGGGAATCAAGCGTGTCTGAACCAGTTGCTAATGTTGTTCCATCTGCCTGTTTGTAGGAAGAGACGTTCTTTGTTCCCAACTCAGGATTACTATCAGAACCTGAAACTCGATAATTAAAGCGTACTCTTCCGTCTGCGAATGACGTTGCAGGTAATAGAAGAACCAAACTTAATAAAATTAAAAACTTTTTTGACTTCTTCATAATATTTAATCCTATCTGAGTGTTTATAATTAAGAATGAGGAAAGTCACACCAAATAAATAAACTCCCTATTCCAGACCATCGTGTAAATGCACGAACAGGGATTAAGAATATATACAATTTTTTTTTTTTGTCAAGGTGAAAGTAAAAGGGGCGATGTGATAATTTCAATAGAAATTAATTTTTTTTGCTTAGTGTCAGGATTGAAAACAGGAACTCTACTCAAAAAAAACAGAGTTTATTAGGAAATATGTGAAACAGGCATTTATTCATCTGATTATATTTTTTCTGAAATAATCAATGCTCTACAAATGGGTTGATCCATTGATAACTTGGCTGATAGGGAGGTATCTCTGAGAGGTCAAGATTTGGATTAACCAGTTCCCTGAACGGTCTGCCATTTAAACTGACTTGAATTTCAGCTGTAATTTTTGGATCAAAACCCGCGTTGCTTTGTACAAGTCGATCAAGATGGTGAGCAAATAGCAGAATCATTTCTGGATTTCCTGCAAAAACCTTGAATTGTGAAGAGTTGAGATAATCCCCCGGATCGGCATAACGCTGTTCCCCTGTGACTGGATGAGTGACATTTATTTGCATTCGGGTTATTTTTTGACGCAGCATCATGCGCCAGGCGAAATAGTGGCCCTCTTCATGCCAGTTTGTCACTCCAGGATAAAGCAAGTGACGGAAAGGCAAAACAATATGTACTGCAGTGTAAAGTCCAATAAACAAGAGCAATGTTCTGGAAATTATTACTGGTCTGGGTTCCATAATTTCGTCTTCAGAACGGTTTTTCCCAATTTTTGAAAGACGCCCACGATAATAAAAACTTAGCCAGCCCCTGAATTTTTGCGGAATTATTCTCCTTGGGAAGTCGGCGTCAAAAAACATCAAGGTTAGAACCAGAGACAAAACAGGAAAAATTCCTATCGGAAAAACAAAGTAATTATTTGTATGAAAAAGGACTGCAGCAAGGAATGCCCATTTCCGGGCAGGTTTCCAGAGCATCATGAAGGGAATCAACAAATCAAACAGCATTCCCGACCACGCGTAGAAATGTGGAACCCAGACATGTTCTATCAAATTCTCTAAAACAGTTCCACGGTTAGCTATTAAAATCAATTCTTTCGCAGCCAGCCCACCAATCCAGTCAGGATCAAACTTGGCAATACCTCCGTAAAAATAAACCACTCCCATGTGAAACCTGATTAGCCATAGCCACAAGGCAGGCAGTTTTTCAGTGTGGGATACATTACCCCGCAGTACATCCAGTGCCCATGATTTGTGCAGAGGCGCCAAGGCCATTACAAAACTCAACAGGCAGATCAGGTAGAAATGATTGTTATATGCAGCCTGGTCAATCAGGAAAACATAAGTGTATCCCAGGAAAAAAAGTATGGACGCAGTCCTGTAATACAAACCGAATGCAAT
>CAZMXD010000337.1:0-1884 GCA_964570185.1 uncultured Nitrospina sp.
TTTTTACCATTTGGTGTCGAATTACCCCACCCTCCACCATAAATACTACATCTTCTGCAATGTTTGTCGATAAATCTGCGATTCGTTCTAGATAGCGAGACACCGAAAGGGTTTGAACCGCTCTTTCAATACATTCTGGACTCTGGTGCATCAAATCCTGCAAGGTTGTATACATTTCTCTATTCAAATCATCAATTTCATCATCCATAGTTAAGACAATGCGGGCTAGATTTGCATCCATTCCAATAAGCGCATCAAGGCTTTTTCGCACCATTTTCCGGGCACCATCTGCCATACGCGGAAAATTGAGAGCTGCCTTAAGCGGCTCATGAGCTGAAAGATAAACTGCCCTTTCCGCAATATTAACTGCTAAATCCCCTATGCGTTCTAAATCATTATTTACTTTTAATACAGAAATTATAAACCTTAGATCGGCCGCAACAGGTTGATGTAAAGCCAAAATCTTGAGACATTCTTCTTCAATTTGATTTTCCTTCTGATTAATTTGGTAATCACCCTCAATTACCACCTCAGCAAGATTTATACGACGATTGACCAAGGCCTCGATAGACTGATTAACGGCTTCCTCAACCAATGAACCGCTCGCCAACAACTCCTTCTTTAACTCACCCAAGTCTCTTTGTAAATGCTTTGCCATTTTCTTTCTCGATTATCCAAATCGTCCACTAACATAATCTTCTGTTCGTTTGTTCTTTGGAAGGGTAAAAATATTTTGAGTTTCTCCAAACTCTACAAGGTTTCCCGATTCAAAAAATGCTGTAAAATTTGAGACACGGGAAGCCTGCTGCATATTATGCGTCACAATAACCAAAGTATAATCTTTTTTAAGTTCAAACATTAAATCTTCAATGTGAGCCGTAGATACAGGATCTAATGCTGAACAAGGCTCATCCATCAAAATGATTTCAGGATCCATGGCCAACGCCCGAGCAATACACAGGCGTTGTTGCTGCCCTCCAGACAAAGCCATAGCAGAACTTTTCAAACGATCTTTTACTTCTCCCCATAGAGCTGCTGCTTGAAGCGATTTTTCTACAAGTTTATAAATTTCTTTTTTAGGATAGCCATTTATTAAAGGACCCCATGCAACATTATCGAAAATAGACTTTGGAAAAGGATTTGGTTTTTGAAAAACCATTCCTATTTTTCTTCTTACTTCAACAGGATCCACATCTTTTCCATATAGATCAATACCGCGGTACAGTACCTTGCCTTGCAACCCAGCACCTAAAATAAAATCATTCATACGGTTAAAAGATCGGAGTAAAGTACTTTTTCCACAACCCGATGGTCCTATGATGGCTGTTATTGAATTTTCAGGTATATCTATAGAAACATCTTTAACAGCTAATTCATTACCATAACTTATATTAAGGTTTTGAGCCTTTAGAACTATTTTTTCTTCAAGCTTTTTCTTCTTTTTGGAAAGTACATTTGCCAATTGGTTTGCATTCATCAACTTTTTTTCTCCAACCTATGACGAATAATCACCGCAATGGAGTTCATTAATAATAAGACAAATAACAGTACAAGGATACCAGCAGCAGCTAGCTCATGAAACTGTTGTTGAGGTCGTGAAGCCCAATTGAAAATTTGAATTGGAAGAGCCGTAAAATCATCCATTGGCCCATCAGGTACGAATGCCACATAGGTCAGTGCTCCAATCATTATTAGTGGAGCTGTTTCACCAATTGCTCTCGATAAAGCAAGGATAATGCCTGTAAGAATTCCTGGAAATGCTGCTGGAAGAACATGCGCATAAACAGTTTGCCAGCGCGTTGCGCCCAAAGCAAAGGCAGCTTGTCTAATAGTATTAGGAACTGCTCTTAATGCCTCTCTGGTTGAAATTATGATTACAGGCAA
>CAZMXD010000338.1:0-1874 GCA_964570185.1 uncultured Nitrospina sp.
ACCGTCTTAAGTGCTTCACATATTTGCTCAAATCCGTCACCGAAATTTTCACGACGGTGCCCCGTAACCAATATCGTCCTAGACTGTTGAAGATCGAAAGGGAGATCTACGTTCGGTTCTGCTGTATGTTCAAGTACCCAGTTTAGGGCATCAATTATAGTATTACCTGTAATTGAAATGCTGTTATCTGAAAAACCTTCATTCAATAAATTTTGTTTGCTCTGGGCCGTTGGCGCAAAATGTAACTGAGCCATTTTTGAGGTAACCTGCCTATTTAACTCCTCTGGAAAAGGTGAACCCAAATTATAAGTACGCAACCCCGCCTCCACATGCCCAACAGAGACTTTCTGATAGAAAGAAGCCATAGTTCCAGCCATTGTAGTTGTTGTGTCTCCCTGAACTAAAACCCAGTCAAATTCATCTTGTAATAAAATGTTTGTTATTCCATTTAGAACCTCGCCTGTCAGATCTGACAAGTTTTGGTTTGGCTTCATTATGTTTAAATCATAATCTGGAATAATTTGAAACAGTCGCAGTACTTGATCAAGCATCTCTCGATGCTGGCCTGTAACACAGACCTTTACGTCAAAATCCAGACTCAGACGTAGAACAAGCGGTGCCATTTTAATCGCCTCTGGCCGAGTACCAAAAATGATCAGAATTTTCATTTGACACCTTTTTCAAGCATCGATTCCAATTGAGAAACACAGACTTCCTTAGAAAAATGTTTAATTGCATAGCTTTTACCATTGTTTCCAAGTTTAGCAAATGAATCTCTCTTAGTTAGCAGATTTCTCATTGATTTTACACACGCATCTTTATCCGCAGAATCAGCTGAGAAACCACATTTAGCTGAGTTTATGATTCCGTGTCCATCACTGGAAGTTTGTAGGAAAGCTGCGATAGGCAACCCGACAGCCATGTAGCCTAATATTTTTCCTGGCACAACGGGAGTTTTGTTCAGCGGACTAAGACAAACCAGACCAACACTGCAAATACGCAATAAATCAGGATACGCTTCATGAGAGACGAAGCCTTCAAAGCGAACATTACTTAATAATTTTTCCTGAGCAATTTTTTGCAACTTCTCTTTTTCCTGTCCATCTCCAACCAAAAGAAAAAGCAATTCGGTATTGTCTTGCATCTGTTCCGCTAAGTATAGCAGTAATTCCAAATATTGTGACGGGCCCATCACACCAGCGAAAACGGCTATAAAAGGATTAGATATATTCCATTTTTTGCGGAAATCAACCCTATTTTTTGATTGAACTTTTTCTAAATCAACCCAATTGTGTAGTATTTGTATTTTCCTTTTTAATGAGGGGTGCTGATCGAGCAACATGGTCCGATTCCCTTCTGAATGAACAGTGATAATGTTGGAAAATCTATATGAAATTGATTCAATGATGCGGAAAAAAAATATTTGTAACGAGTTGTTCAAAACACCTAAATCAATGGCGTTTTGTGGAAAAAGATCCTGCAGATTAAGTAAAGCTTTTACACCAAAAAAACGAAGCCCTATTCCAACAAATGCCAATGGAAGTGGTGGACTATAAATAATGCATTTTTCAACTCTTATTCCAAATTTCAATATTTTCCAGAAAAACTGAATAGGCATCAAAAGTTGAGCCACACCCCTTAAGAAGTAATTCACATTGTGATGAGGTAAGGTTTTGACTCTTATAACTGTAACTCCATTTTCATTTTCTTTCTCAAAATACGTACGAGATGAACCATCTTCGAGGTTATATTCAGGCCATGAAGTGATGACAGTAAGATCATGTCCTTTTTTCTTCAATTCCTGGGTCAATTCCAGCATGAGATGCGATGCAGAACGTATCTCAGGAGGAAATGAGTCAGTAACCAGAAGAATT
>CAZMXD010000339.1:0-1872 GCA_964570185.1 uncultured Nitrospina sp.
GGAAACCCAGGATAATTTTCAACATCTGTTGTTGTTGTCAACTGCCCTCCTGCAGATCCACCCAACATATAACCTTCAAACATATAAGGATTCAAATTTGCTCTCGCTGCATAAATAGCTGCCGTATGCCCCGCCGGACCAGAACCAACAATGACAACGTTTTTAACATCACTCATGATTAACCTTTCTATAATTTCGGCTTAACACAACGAAAACCAACACCGCTGTACCTTAAACCAGGATCTTTAGCAACCCGATCAGCAGTTCTTAGAAAATGACCCAAGGAGTCCCACGAGCCACCCCGTACCACTTTATTTTTCCCATTTTTAGGCCCTAATGGGTTTTTTTGCTTTTCTTTTTTGCTATAGGGACCATACCAATCCATCGTCCACTCATAAACATTTCCCATCATATCGTGAAGACCGCGGGAACTTGGCTCGAAACTGCCCACAGAAACAGTAGATCCTACTCCATAGGGCTGATTCCAATGTGCCCCACCTGGTTTTTCTACTTTTGCCGCATATTCCCATTCCGCCTCAGTTGGTAATCTTCCTTTACGCCAATTGCAATATGTTAATGCTTCTTTCCAAGTTGTAAAAACAACTGGCTGTTTCCCCTTATTAAAATCGCCGGGTCTGTCTTCATGCAATACTTCAGGTTCGCAAACTCCAGCAACAAAGCATTTACGATATTCTGTGTTAGTAACTTCAAATTTATCAATCCAGAATGAGTCAACTTGCACCTTGTGAGGAGTCTCATCATTACACCAATCTGAATTATTCTGCTCTTCTTCACAATAATGGCTTCCCATTTCAAAAATTCCACCTTCCAAAAGAACTTGTTCGCTCGCATATGCATTTGACACAAGGAAGGAAACCACGACAGAAAATATAAATATTTTCAAAATTTTATATAAGTTCATAGGTCAATTTTTTCACGAATGGCATTTTTTACATCTTCATATTTTGAAGGTACCTCTACCGCCTCAAACGCATAATCTGATTGAATACCAGGTATTGTATTTGTATGACATTTAAATAAAAAATCAGTGAATTTTAGTCCGTTTGCAGTTGAAACTACAACCACTCTATCCTTCTTTTTAATCACACCGCGGTCAACCAGTTTCTCTAAAACCGCCAGTGCTACTCCCGTATGCGGGCAACACAGTAAACCAGTACGGTTTGCCTTACTCGCTGCGTTGGCTAGCTCATCTTCCTTAGCTTCCTCAACAATTCCATCAAAGGCTTTTAAGGTTCTAATAGCTTTTTTAACACTCACTGGATCACCAATCTGAATTGCGCTAGCAAGGGTTTTTTGAGCTTGTACCGGTGCAAAAGATTTAAAATCTTGCATGTAGCTCCTGTATAACGGATTCGCTCTTTCTGCTTGTGCGCAAACTAAGCGGGGCAATTTATCAATTAGCCCTAAATCATAAAACATTTGAAAACCTTTACCGATCGCACTTACATTTCCCAGATTTCCACCCGGCACAACAACAAAATCCGGAACTTGCCAATTAAATTGTTGAATGAGTTCAAAACTTATGGTTTTCTGCCCCTCTATTCTTAATGAGTTCATAGAGTTGGCCAAGTAAATATCATCGTTTTGACAAACCTCCTGGACCAATTTCATGCAACCGTCAAAATCTGTATCAAGTGAAAGGGTCAATACGCCGTGAGTGATGGGTTGGATCAATTGCGTTAGAGAGACCTTATCTTTCGGAAGAAAAACAATCGCGGGTATTCCAGCCACAGCACAGTAAGCTGCAAGTGAAGCGGATGTGTCCCCGGTGGAGGCACAGGCAACAGCCTTAATATTTCCCCCCTGGGATATCATTTGTTTGACCATGGAAACAAGAATTGTCATTCCAAG
>CAZMXD010000340.1:0-1871 GCA_964570185.1 uncultured Nitrospina sp.
TGGTACTTGCTCCTGGCTACTCCGAAAAAAGATGCCGAACCGCAAGTCACCGCTTGGTTTAAAGCTTGGTATTTATCCCGATGTAAGCATCGACGAAGCTCTGGCGAAAGCCGCAGAGTATAGAAATCTAGCGGACCAAGGAATCCATCCACGTGATTATGAGAAAGAACAAAAAGAAATCCAATCACGGGAACTTCATGAAAAATTGAATAAAGAAGTCACGTTAAGGTCGGTACTAGAGCAATACAATCGCACTAGCCAAATCAAGGAGCCACCAAATTCACCACGGACTATTCAAGATAGAACCAATGCAATTACCAGCGTCTTTGAGGAATACTTAGATAAACCCGTACGCGATATAAACATCAAGAATCTCGAAGATAAATTATTGCAGTGGCAAGGTCAGGGTATCGCCTCGCCAGCTCAAGGTAAGAAAGCTATGCGATACCTTCGATCCATTTTAAATTACGCTAAGGATCGAATGGGAATCATAGATAAAAACCCGGTCGACGCCATCCGACATTCTACCTCTTTATCTTCCAAAAAAAATAAACCTTATCTGCTCAAGGAAGAAGCAAAAGATCTTTTTGAAACTTTACAAACCTTCCATAACCCTCACGCCGCCAGCTTTTATTCCATTTGCGATGCAAGTGAATTTTCTGATCAACGATTAGGTATGTTTGATGCCATCGCTATTGAGTTGCTATCAGGCCTAAGACAAATGGAGGTTTTGTCCCTGCGTTGGGATAAAGTTTACCTGGAAGATAAAGATTGGAAACGCGAGAGCGATGGCGAAGCGGACGGTCCCTATTTTGAGGCCTACAAGTCGAAAACCAGAACATTCTTTGGCGTCCCTATTACCACCCAAATGAAAGCGGTATTCAAAAGGCGCTTAGAAAAAAAGCAAAGTGATTATGTTTTTCCATCAATCCGACCTAGTGCGGACGGTCAGTACACGCATATAAAATCCGATCGACTAGCTTTTAGAACGTTAAACAAAATTCTTCCCAAACCAAAAAAAGCAGAGAAATATAACGCTAATCTAATGCGTCACGCTTTTGCGGATACGGCGTTTAAATTAACCAGAAGCATGGATATCGTAGATTCAATGACTGGGCATTTTTCTCGATTGGATCAAGGTGGATTAGCGACTGGTACTTACATCGCGTTCCAAAGCGTCAATAACAGAGATTACTTTCAGGACTTAAATGACGCACTCCTCGGTGTGGAAACGCCTGATTGGCTAAGTGAAGAAGACAACAAGGAGTGGACTACGGAAGAAAAACGATCACAATTTTTTATGTCCAAAACGAACATTGGAACCGACTTATAAAAAAGCGGGTAATCTCATTGCTATGAGAAATCTGACCGCAACACTCTGCCTGACCGTTGCCGTGCTTCTTGGAAGTATGGGGGTGAGTTGGAGTGCTGATTTCCAAAACGGTCTAACCGCATATAAGAGTGGAGATTACGCAACTGCTCTGCGGGAATGGACACCTCTCGCTGAACAGGGGGATGCCTATGCCCAGACCTGGCTGGGTGCGATATGTACCCAGTGTTACCGAAGTGTCAGGGTATCCAAATTTGAATTACGCGTTTACGCCTCCTGAATCCATTTGGAAGCCAGCGCCTCCGCTCGCTTCCGGTCTACGGTCCCAGAACTCCGTCTAATTCTCTTTCCGTTCTGGTCGTTCCACGTAATCCATCAGTATGGTGAACCTTGCGCATTTGTTATTCGACGCGGATAAATTAGACTACTTCGACTCTGTATTTTTGCTTGGGAAAAAACGAATGGCCGTCCATAGCGATTCTTTCTTTAATTTGGTCCAGCAAGCCCATTCGGGCGAATATCAATTACCCACGTTTCAAAG
>CAZMXD010000341.1:0-1789 GCA_964570185.1 uncultured Nitrospina sp.
AGGAAACCTTGATTCTAAAAATGGAATTGAGACGATGAAAACTTTCGATAAGTTGGTTGATGAAGGCAAAACCATTGTCCTCATTACACATGATTCTCAAGTAGCTGAACATGCCGACCGCATAATCGCAATTCGCG
This sequence comes from uncultured Nitrospina sp., assembly GCA_964570185.1. Taxonomy (GTDB): domain Bacteria; phylum Nitrospinota; class Nitrospinia; order Nitrospinales; family VA-1; genus UBA8687. Next base: position 138 of record CAZMXD010000341.1, read on the forward strand.
ACGGGCAGATTGCTTCAGATAGCAAATTTCAATCCCAAAAAACTCCAGTTAATTTATCCTAAAAATTAATGCGAATTTTAAAAAATTGCAGTCAAGCTCTTAGAGGACTCCGACTCAATCGCGGCAATACATTGCTTATGACGATTGGAGTAATGATTGGAATAGCATCTCTTACTGTTATTGTAGCTATAGGTTTTGGTGTCAAATTGAAAGTGCTGAATCGGATAGCAAATATGGGTTTTGGGCCTGAATCTTTTTCTGTATATGCTGGAGGAGGGCGATTATTTTTCAGCCGATCTAAAAATACGAGTATGACATTACAGGATGCTGAAGATTTGCTGGCATTACCAACAGTGAGGCTCGTTGTTCCGCGCCAGAGAAAACGCATGCAGATCATCAATAAAAAGGAATTTACAAGTACCCGAGTTTATGGAGTGACACCTGATTGGCAACGCGCTCGTGGTTGGAACATCGTAGACGGGGTTTTCTTGTCTGACTCAGACTTGGATCGCAAAAAGAAAGTGGTAGTGCTCGGTGCCACGCCTGCACGGAAAATATTTAAAAATAAAGACCCTATTGGAAAAATGGTGCGGTTACAAAATAATTTTTATGAGGTCATTGGACTCTTAGAGGAAAAAGGTTTGACGGAGAGTGGTTACGATCCTGATGATAGAGCATTGATCCCTCTTACTACATCCATGGCTCGATTAACTAGTGAAACACATTTGCACAGTATTAAGGTGGTGACACTGGATGCTTCACAGGTTCCTGAAACAATGGAGGCTGTGAAACAGGTATTACGCCGTAACCATAATCTTTCGGTATTTTCTGAAGATGATTTTCGATTTGTAACTCCTGAGGGAATAATGGAGTGGGTGACTGAGTCGGCGCAGGCGATGAACCGCATGTTGATACTCATATCCACGGTTTCCCTTTTAGTGGGTGGAGTTGTGATTATGAATATACTATTGGTTTCTATTCGAGAGAGGGTAAAGGAAATCGGCATTCGCCGTTGTTTTGGAGCTAGGAGATTTGATATCACATTACAGTTTTTATTTGAATCAATTCTGGTTTCATTGCTAGGTGGGGTTTTGGGTATTGGGTTGGGACTTGGCATATCTTTTGGATTAAAACGTTTTGATATTTTACCAACGCAAGTTACCTGGCAACCTTTTGTGCTGTCATTTGTTTTTTGTACTTTCATTGGATTGATTTTTGGAATCCATCCGGCACGCAAGGCCGCATTGATGAGTCCTGAAGAATCTATACGTTCCTAAAACTTGACATGAAAAAATTTGCTTCATTTGCCATCGCAGTCAGCGCCCTATTTACCCATAAGACTCGGACTTTTCTGGCTTCCTTGGGTATTTTGATTGGCATAGCTTCGGTAGTTATCATGGTAGCTATTGGAAAAGGCTCGCAGCAAGAGGTGATGGATGTGATAGCGGGGATGGGGGAGAACTTGGTTACTATCAATGCGGGAGAAATGAAGCGGCGAGGGGGTAGATTACGGTTAACGGGTAATGTAACGACTCTCTCTCCACGTGATGCGAAACTTATTAAAGATGAAATCGAAGAGGTGGAACTGGTTGCACCGTTTGAGGAAAAACGTATGAATGTTAAGTTTGATAACAAAGCGGCTGAGACCAGCA
>CAZMXD010000342.1:0-1786 GCA_964570185.1 uncultured Nitrospina sp.
TGATTAAATATAATTTTGCAGATTATACATTTAAATATTTTCTTCATTTTTTGGTCATGTAAAAACCTAACCATCTTTTGGGCTATGGCGAGGTAAAGAAGCACCGCTATACGAAATAATAAATTAAGGCAAGACTAAACAAAGAATTCTACCTTATGAAATCCAAACTCACATTCTTACTCGCACTTACCTTTTTGTTTTAGGTGAATTATGAAAAAAACAAATAGTAAGAAAAAATGCCCTGATTGTGGTTCTATAAACGTATTACTTATTCATTATGGATATATTGATGATCCTGAAGCAATACAGCAAATAGAGAATGGAGAATTTGCAACGGGAGGTTGTTTGATATCAGAAGATTCACCTAAGTGGGAATGCGGAGATTGTAAAAGCCAGTTTGGGAAAATAAATCTTAACTTCTAAGAAAATTACTGATAGAAAATTCTAAAATTCTGTCAATTTATTGTTATGAATTTTACAACTTGAACCCATAAGAAATTATATCAAATTAGGTCTGCCTGCAATACATTACCTGACTTCATTTAGATCAAGCTACTACCCCCCCCCTGCCTATTTTCACTAACTATCTTTTTACACAAAGACCTTAGCCTTCAGCTTATAGGAATATTCCAACCATCTACCTAGGAGATATATCATGTCATTTCAAATCATAACATCAGCATCTGGCCAGCTTTTCCAGAAGACAAAAACCGATTTAAATCACCATACTCATAAGACTAGGTAATGTGTGATACACCCCTAGATTTATAGACACCTTGTAAGCCGAAGATATCCTCATCATTAGATGTGACCTGACCAAATTTGCGCATCATTGGTGCAAGTCTGACTTTCACAGGGGCAGATTAAAATTTGAAGAAGGGTAAAAATTTAACTTGAAATAAAGCAACTAAAATCATAAGTTGAATAATACATAGCAAAACTTTTATCTTACATTGCAAATCCAATTATTTAAAAAACATGCTAAAAACAATTGACCCCCTTTGCTCAAATCTTGAAATTAGAAAAAAATTGTCCCCCGAAGAGTTAATGATGATTAAGCGATCATTACTAAATAATATGGGGCCTAATGAAACTTGGACAGGGGTGGGCACCAATAAGCAACTTGCTTACGCCACACATGGAATGGTTCGGTTTTTCGGTAAATTTCCACCTCCAATAGCATCTTTTTTAATCGAAAAATATACGAAACCTGGTCAACGGGTATTAGATCCAATGTGTGGTAGCGGAACAACGGGAGTTGAATGTTTATTGAAAAATCGCAAATGTGAGCTTAGGGATGTGAACCCGTTAATGCTACTTTTGGCAGCTGGTAAATCAACTAAACTAGGTCAAAAAAAAGTTCTAAATACCTTTTTAAAAATAAAAAATAAATACAAACCAATAAAAATTAATTTTTCAACTTCAACTTTTTCGGGACTTAAAGATCCAGACCATTGGTTTCTAAAAGAAACCTCGAATTCATTATTTGGCATAAAGTCATTAATTGATGAAATCCAAGATAATTCCCTCAGAAATTTTTTCAAAGTATGCTTCATTGGAATTGTTAGACGTGTTTCAAGAGCTACTACACAGCAAGGAAGATTGTTTTTGGATGTGAATACAGCTGAATCTGACTCCTTTCCATTTTTCGAAAAAAAGGTATTAGAATCCGCAGAAAAAATATCCAAAATTCCCATCCCTAAAGAACCAATTAATATTAAATATGGGAATTTGCTTTTGAAAGAATCTACCCTGCCACAAAAGGCCAACCTAATTATTTTGCATC
>CAZMXD010000343.1:0-1769 GCA_964570185.1 uncultured Nitrospina sp.
GCGCCAGAAACATCATTTGAAGAACTGATAGATTTATTCAAGAAATCAACAGCAGTTTCTAATTTCTGATTATGTATAATGAGACTTTTATTTTCTTCGGGGGCAGGTAAAACTTTAAATGTAATCTCAGTTAATGCAACTAAAGTTCCATAAGAACCACATATTAGTTTGCTTAAATCATAACCAGTAACATTTTTAACAACAACGCCCCCTGATTTTATAGTTTCTCCCCTTCCATTAACTCCTCTAAATCCAAGTACATGATCTCTTACACTTCCAACTTTAAATCTACGTGGGCCAGAAATATTACAAGCAACTTGTCCTGCAGCACTTCCAAGATCATTTTCTCTGTTTAAAAAATATCCAAAATTTATTGGTTCAAAGGCTAATTGTTGATTATTTTTTTTTTATTTTTTTTCTATCTTTGCTATAGGAGTACAAGCTTTTACTTTAATATAAAGCTCTTCTGGTAAATATTCTACTATACCGTTTAATTTTGATAAATTTAGTGTTTTCGCGCACTGAAGAGGTCTTCCTATTTTTCTTTTTGACCCTCTTCCCACCAACTCCACAGGTATATCTGATTTATAAAATTTTTTTATTAAATTCGATACCTCTTTTTCAGTTTGAGGATATTCTATGGAATCAGAATCTTGGGATGTCTGGAAATTTTGTTTTTCCTCTATGGACATGCACTCTCCCTTCTTCTGCACACTTTCTTAATATGGGGTAAACTTTTCCAGGATTTAATAGCGAACTTACGTCCAAAGCTTTCTTTATTTTTATTTGTTGTTGAATGTCATTATTATTAAACATTTCACACATTAACTCTCTTTTTTCGACGCCTACACCATGCTCACCTGTTAGAACTCCTCCCACTTTCACACAATATTTTAATATTTCGGCTCCAAATTTCTCTGTTTTTGCTAGAGCATTTTTTTCATTGGCATCATACATTATTAAAGGATGAAGATTTCCATCACCCGCGTGAAAAGCATTTGCTACTGGCAAATTATATTTCTTGGATAATCTTTTTATTTCTTTTAATACACTGGCTAACATTTTTCTAGGAATGGTTCCATCCATACAATAATAATCAGGAGCCATATCTCCACAAGCAGGAAAAGCTGCCTTCCTTCCAGCCCAAAACTTCATTCTTTCTTTTTCGTTCTTACTAATTTTAATACTTGATGATTTGTTTTTTTTAGCAATCTTATTTACTCTTTGAATTAATTCTTCTACTTCAGTATTGGTTCCGTCTAATTCTATAATAAGCATTGCTTCTGCATCTCTAGGATATCCAGCCTTAACAAAATCATCTGTTGCATGAATCAATGCTTTATCCATCATTTCCATTCCTGATGGGATAATGCCGTTTGCAATAATATCTGAAACACAATTTCCCCCATCTTCAATAGTTTGAAATCCAACTAGTGCCGCTTTCACAGTTTCAGGTTTTTTAAGAATTTTAACAGTTACTTCTGTGATTACGCACAGCAAACCTTCTGAACCAGTAATCAATCCTAATAAATCATATCCCTCAGAATCATAAGTTTTTCCTCCTAATCTACTTATAGTACCATCCATAAACACAACTTCGACTCCAAGAAGATTATTTGTTGTTGTTCCATACTTTAATGAATGAACTCCTCCAGAATTTTCCGCAACATTTCCTCCGATAGTACAAGCAATCTGACTAGATGGATCTGGGGCATAATAAAAACCTTTATCTTGAACTGCATGTGTAATTGCCAAATTTGTTACGCCTG
>CAZMXD010000344.1:0-1766 GCA_964570185.1 uncultured Nitrospina sp.
CTGTGACCTACCGGTTATGAGCCGGGGGCTCTACCAACTGAGCTATAGGCCCGCATCGCAATTAACTTTCGATAAAACTACGCAACTTTTTACTGCGACTCGGATGGCGTAGCTTGCGTAGAGCCTTGGCTTCGATCTGTCGGATTCGTTCACGGGTGACTGCAAAATCTTGCCCGACTTCCTCGAGTGTGTGCTCAGAGTCCATACCAATACCAAACCGTTTGCGCAAAACACGTTCTTCTCTGGAGGCCAGAGTTGAAAGAACATTTAAGGTTTGATCCTTAAGGTTCCTTTTTACAACTGCGTCAATGGGGGAAAGAACCTTTTTATCCTCAATAAAGTCTCCAAGATGGCTGTTTTCTTCTTCGCCTATCGGGGTTTCAAGAGATATGGGCTCTTTGGCAATTTTTAGTACCTTACGAACCTTATCTACGGGCAAACTCATTTTGATTGCGATTTCATCGGGAGTGGGTTCACGTCCCAATTCCTGCACGAGATGCCGTGAAACTCGAATTAGCTTATTAATAGTTTCGATCATATGTACAGGAATTCTGATTGTTCTTGCCTGATCGGCAATTGCTCTGGTAATAGCCTGTCTAATCCACCATGTAGCATAGGTCGAGAATTTATATCCGCGCTGATATTCAAATTTGTCAACTGCTTTCATAAGTCCAATATTGCCTTCTTGAATGAGATCGAGAAACTGTAAACCCCGACTTGTATATTTTTTTGCAATACTGACTACTAAGCGCAGATTGGCTTCTGCAAGTTCACGCTTCGCGGTTTTTTCTTTTACTCTTCCACGAGCGATAGAACGAACAGTTGCCAATAAACTGTCTTTACTGGTGTATGTTTGCTTTTCGATTTTTTTAATTTTTCTGCGTCCGCCTTGAACCTGTTTCATAAAGTTATCGTACTGAATTCGTGTAACAACTTTTCCAATAGGAAGTTTTACACTTTTTTGTTTGGTCCAGTTTTTGGCGAGTTTCTTTACTCCTGCTAGAGACATGCGTAATTGTTTTTCTATATCTCTTTCTTGTTTGCCAGCTTCTCGGAAATTCGCCGCAATTCCATATATTTTTTCAATGGTTTCATCCATAACATTGTTAGAAAGTGTTAGACTAGAAATTAACTTCTCCACTGTTTTTTGCTGCTTAAGGGTTTGACTGGTGGTTTTTGAGAGCATTTTCTCTGACAATTTTCCACCTTCTAATTTGGAATTGAGCTTTTCAAGTTTTAGGCATTCGGATTTAAGGGTCTTGACCCGTTTTTGGAGATTTTTGATTTCCTTCTTCTCTGCGGCCTCCTTACCTTCCTCTGGCTCCGTTGCTTGCAAAATATCAAAAATCTGAATATTTCCCTTTTTGACCTGGTCGGTCAAGGCTAAAAACTCTCGGATAGTAACCCCGCAATTAGCAACTGCGTTAAGAACTTCATGTTGCCCGGCTTCAATTCTTTTTGCGATTTCGACTTCACCTTTTCGAGTAAGAAGCGATATGGTACCCATTTCACGAAGATACAGGCGAACAGGATCATCTATAGAAACGGAATCAGATTTTGGTGCTGCCATATCATCCTCGCTGCTATCCTTTTTATCTTCTTTGGACGCAGCAATTTTTTCGCCTTTTGTAGAGGTGTCAACAATTGCAATTTCGTTTTCACTAAAAAGGGCCATAAGATCGTCGATTTGCTCTGGGGTGACGACATCCGCAGGAAGAACATCGTTGACTTCCTCATAGGTCAGGTAACCTTTTTCTTTACCTTGT
>CAZMXD010000345.1:0-1762 GCA_964570185.1 uncultured Nitrospina sp.
CAGTCGTATCAAAATCAAATATTCACGAGATCCCTGCGCTTATAGATTTTGTTACTCAAATTGGATTTTATCTTTCGCTTATACCAGCTCATTTAACTGATGAGGATACAAAACATCCGGATGAGGACACTAGTTTCTTATTGCGTAGAGGAAGTGATGTTATGGAAATAACCGAGTCAGAGCATAACGCTATTGACCAGGCTTATGAAAAAATCATACAGATGAAACGTGATGGATATCATGTGCATAACTCCAATCGGTTTTTACGAGAGTCTCCTGATTTTTTAAAATTTAAAAAAGTTCACTGGAAATGCAGTAGCCCGGATTTATATTTTTCGATTAGCCCTGAGGGGAGATTTTTGCCTTGTGTCGATTTAGAAATTCCTATGAATATTCATATGACGCACCCAGACTTTCTAAAAAACTATAAGGAAGGGAACTTTTTAGATGCCATAAAGGAAAAAGTTAATGCATGTCCAGGATGTATGTACGCATGCTATCCTGAAATTCATTACTTCTGTCGAGACACAAGTGTTTTTATTGAAAGACTTTTCCAAGGGGCAAAAATATCCCGTTTTTCTAGAAAAGTGATGACATATGAAGAAATGGTAGATTTAGCAGAAGAAATGCGAGAAAAGTATAGGTTGAATGAGAAAAGCACATCCATGCTGGTTGAAAATTAGCTTTTTGGGATATCTTAACTGTGGCTGGGAATCATTTATAGAGAGATTCAGCAATGAATGCGGTAAGTATTGATAAACAGTCAAGAAAATTTACGTTATTTGGTTTGAAGCCAGATATTTTGGATGAAAGATTTTGGAAACCAGTTTGCGTAAAAAAAATAGCTCTTATTTGGCCAAAAGGTTTTGATGCAACTTACTCCATACCCCTTCCTTACGGTTATCTAAAGAGCAATATTGATGAGTCGAGGTATGAGGTTAGGATTTTCGATAATACGATTGCAGATAGATTATGCTCAGATGAAGGTTTCAAGCGCGACTTACAAGATTTTGATCCTGACTTAGTTGGAGTATCTACTTGGTCGCCAATGTCTATAGAAGCAATCGATTGCTTAAAGGTTGCCAAGGAGATTAAGCCGGAGGCAATCACATGCATAGGGGGGGCCCATGCCACAAGTTACCACCAAAAAATAGCAGGAGTTAATGGGGTTGATTTTATTTTTAGAGGCGAAGCGGATCTTTCCTTTTCGGTTTTTCTGGAAGAGATCGCACAAAAAGAGCCAAAACTTGATAGGGTAAGTGGTTTAGTTTACAGGGGCGAAGAGGGAGTTGTCGCAAACGAAACAGAGAGGGAAGATGATCTTGATAAAATAAAAATACCTGACTACGATGCTATCCAGTTGGACTATTATGTAAGACACGGTTATAGATGGAATTGCCCTCCAAAAGTTAATGCTCCAGTATGGATTACAAGAGGCTGCCCTTATAGATGTGGCTATTGTGCCGCTCCAGAACTGAACGGCAAACCGGTCCGGACCCATAGTATTTCTTATATGATAGAATGGATTAAATACCTTTATTTCCAGAGAGGAGTTAGGTGGATAAACATTATAGATGATAATTTTACTTATCATAAAAAATATGCAAAAGAATTTTGCCGTGCTGTAATTGATTTAAAATTGAAAGGACTTCGATTTGGTACGCCAAATGGAATAAGACTGGAAAGAGGAGATAAAGAGTTATGGGGGCTCATGAAAAAAGCGGGTTGGAAGATGCTTTTGGTTGCCCCAGAGACAGGGTCT
>CAZMXD010000346.1:0-1756 GCA_964570185.1 uncultured Nitrospina sp.
TTCCCTTATACCCTTTTCCTTACTAACCAAAGCAGTGAGTTCATCTATCTTGCCTTTGGCACGCCAAAGCGGGAACAGATCACTTGCAAAAAGCTGGGTCCACTCATGATTAGCCCTGGGTTTCTTATTGTTATAATCGGTTAACCAGCGAAAAGAGTTAAGGGCTTCCTCGGTCGTTTTACTTCTTGTGGTTAAGCCCAGAATAATTGCGTATTGTTGGTCCGGTTCTTTCGGAAAAGGAATGTTTTTTCCTTTGCCCGAAGTAATGTCACTTAAATCAGGTATTTTCTTATAAATAGCGGTGTAAGCATTAAATTCGGCTGCCGCTGCCTCTCCAATTGCCGGATGTATTTCCAAGCCTGCCTTATATAAATCATTAGCCATCATCCAAGATCTTGGTGAAGGCCAAGCCTGACTTTTGGAATCCATTTTATGCAGAAGAGCCGGTCTGTATGAAAGAAAGGCTATTAGGTGTTCATGGATGTCCTCCACCAGGGCAAAAGCTTTAAAAGCATCAAAATCAGATTCCATAGACAGGTGTACAAATCGATTTGCTAAAGGAGCCGGCATTTCAAAAACCGATGCTTTGTCTTCCTTACGATTTCCCGCTGCCCAAATAAGCCAACCTTCAGGGACTTGATAAGAACCGACCTGCCTGTCCAGGACCAGTTGCTGAGCTACTCCCTGCATGGTGGGCGGGGCCATATTAATTTCATCCATGAAAAGGATTCCCTTCCCTTTAGTGGGAAGAAACTCGGGAGGATACCAGGCAGATATGCCGTCTTTTGCAACAGGAAGGCCTCGCAGGTCTGTTGGAGCTAGTTGACTTAATCTTACGTCAATAAAACTGATTTCCGATTCATGAGCTACTTGAGAAACCACACTGGATTTTCCTATTCCGGGAGGCCCCCATATCATCACACTGTTAGTTACATTGTTTTTTACAATCTGACTTAGATATTGCTTTAATTTTTCCGAATCCATTAATTTTCTCCTAGAATGATATATACAGTAAAAATAATTGATGTTTACTATAATTAAACAAACGACAAATCAAGACGCTAGATAATGATCTCCCAGGATACCCTTTTAAGATTGATGGCCGTACTTAGGCTGATTCCAGTAGGTCCAAACATGATTGATGCGGCTACCATACAAAAAAGGCTTGAGTATGAGGGATTCCAGGTAGGGGGTAAGGCCGGGAAAAGAAAAATAGAAAGGGATTTAAGGAAAATTGAAGAATCGTTCGGAATAATTTGTGACGATAGTTATAAACCTTTTTTGTGGTATTGGGATCCGGATCGCCATAGAGAAAGAAGAAGGATGGCCAACATACCTGTCATGGAACCCATGGAGGCTTTAACGATGGCATTAGCAGAAGATTTTCTGAAACCACTGATGCCTCAGTCTGATTTAAAGAGATTAAAAAAATATTTTTCTGAGGCCAACCACAGCTTAAAGGCCTTGGGAGAATCTGATTTAGCTAAATGGCGTCAGAAAGTCAGGGTACAACCCGGTTGGCAAGTTCTTAAGCCTGCCAAATCCAAAGAAAAAGTTGAAAAGAAAATTTATCAGGCAGTTATGAGGCAAAAAACCGTTCAAGCTGACTACAAATCCAGAAACTCAGATATATATAAATCTCATGAAATAAGACCCTTGGGTTTAGTCTATCGGGACAGGCTAGTCTACCTAATATGCAGCATGGATTCACATCAAGAAGACATTAGTTATCTTCCTCTTCATAGATTCAATAAGG
>CAZMXD010000347.1:0-1751 GCA_964570185.1 uncultured Nitrospina sp.
GCCCTGACTATGGTGTAAGGAAATAATTTTCTTTGGTAACTCATATAATCCTTTAAATCTGGAAATTTGTCTTCCAATGCATGAATATGGTCTCTTTGACCAATGTCTTTAGAAAAAATAATCACTAATTTCCTCGCTGATGGACTCTTTAACTATTATTTTGAGGGATCAAATCGTTGGGAAAACATTTTCATTATATTCTGTTTCTCTTCATCGCTCATGGATTCAACCGTTTTACGGATTTCATCCATTTGCTCTGAGGTCATTTTTCCCATGGCGTCTTTTGCGGCTTCCTGAAATCCTTTCATATTACCAGCTGCTCCTTTCACCCATGAAAAATCATTAGCTGCGGATGAATTCTTTTTCGAGGGTTTAAAATCAATTTTTTCCCGAGAATAAAACTCGACATGGTTACCGACAATTTTACCGAAAATTTGCTGGCCCTGTAAATTATCTAAAACATCAGACAGGTTGGTTCCGTATTCCTTGCAGGCATCATAAACAGGCTTGAAAGGAAGTCGAACAATTTTTTCAGGAAATCCGTTTTTGCGGATGGAATGCTTGATACTCTCTTCTGCTTGATTGGATTCTGTCATTTTTCAGTAAGTCGTAAATTAAAATTATTTGAACAAAGCTTTCTCGAACTCGACTACTATGGGTTAATATCTATTGTAGTATAATGTTAAAAACAGAAAGCACTTAAATTTTTCCAAAGAATTTTATAGAAAAATCGAGAAAGTATGCCTGCAAGAATCAAGAAATCCAAAAAAATAAAAATTAATGCCCGACAGGTAGTTTTGCGAATTGCTATGGCCCAAATAAACTCCAGAGTGGGGGATTTTAACTACAATGCCAAAAAAATAAAAGACAAATTAAAACAGGCCCGGAAAATGGCCGCGGATATTGTTATTTTTCCTGAACTCGCCGTCACGGGCTATCCTCCTGAAGACCTGCTGCTTAAAGAAAGCTTTTTAAAACAATGTCAAAAGGCATTGGAAAGAATCACACCCCACTCTAAAGGACTAACTGCCATCATTGGTTTTGCAGAAAAAAAAGGCCAAGGAATATATAATGCAGCAGCTGTACTGGGAGATGGTAAATACATAGGCTCTGGCCGAAAAATGCTGCTTCCAAATTATGGTGTATTTGATGAGAAAAGATATTTTCTTGAAGGCGATATGCCTGTTCGGTTTTCGTTAAAAAACGTAACGCTGGGTATCACGATTTGCGAGGATATCTGGGAAGAATCGGGACCTGGAAAAATTCTTTGTGAAAAAGGGGAAGCAGATCTGCTCTTGAACATATCTTCCTCCCCATTTCATAAAGGTAAAGGTTATTTTCGGAGAAAAATGATTCAGCAACGCGCAAAGAGCTATGGTTCTCACATTGCCTATGTCAATTTAGTGGGTGGTCAAGATGAGCTTGTATTTGATGGACAAAGCCTGATAGTAGCACCAGATGGAAAAATTCTTGCTCAGGGAAATTCTTTTACAGAAGAAATGGTTGTTGCGGATTTATATATAACTCCAAAATTACAAAAAAAATTATCTCCCAAATCCAAAATTCGATCCTTCCGGATACCAGCTGCTTTATCAAAGCGCAAAGATTATCCTCCTCTTACTACTCCTGCTTATCTCAAAAAACGAGAAGTGGAAGATATTTTTTCCGCACTTGTTTTGGGTACGCATGATTATATTTACAAAAACGGTTTTTCCAAGGTGGTATTGGGTTTGAGTGGCGGAATTGATTCG
>CAZMXD010000348.1:0-1751 GCA_964570185.1 uncultured Nitrospina sp.
CCACACTGAAAAGATACCTGCCTTGTGGCTATGGCTGATCAGGTTTCACATGGGATTGGTTTATGTTTACGGAGGTATTGCCAAGTTTGATCCTGACTGGCTGGGGGGGCTGGCTCCGAGAGAATTGATGTTAATAGCTAACCGTGGAACTGTTTTAGAGGATCTTATAGAATATGCCTGGGTCCCTCATTTTTATGCGTGGTCAGGGATGCTGTTTGATTTATCGATTCCTTTCCTGATGCTCTGGAAGCCTTTCAGGAAATGGGCATTTCTCGCGGCAGTCATTTTTCATACAAATAATTACATTGTTTTTCCGATAGGTATATTTCCTGTTTTGTCTCTGGTGTTGACTCTGATGTTTTTCGACGCCGATTTTCCAAGGAAAACAACTCCTCAAAGACTCAGGAGCTGGCTTAGTTTTCATTATCGTGAACGTCTTTCAAAAATTGCAAAAAACCGTTCTGACGTTGAGATTATGGAATCCAAAACAGGAATTTCCAGAATGTTGCTATTGTTTTTTGGACTTTACACTGCAGTTCATCTTGTATTGCCATTCCGTCACTTGCTTTATCCAGGAATGACAAACTGGCATGAAGAAGGTCACCATTTTGCCTGGCGCATGATGCTACGTCAAAAAATCACCCGTATGCAGATCAACGTAAGTCATCCGGTCACTGGAGAACAACGATATGCAGATCCGGTGGATTATCTCAATTCTTCACAGTTCAAGGTCTTTGCAGGGAATCCGGGAATGATCCTGCTGTTCGTACACCATCTTGATCGACTTGTAAAAAGCAACGCGGGATTTGATCCAAAAATTACGGCTAAAATTGAGGTCAGCCTGAATGGCAGGCCGTTCAGGGAGCTGATTGATCCAAATCTTGACCTCTCTGAGATTCCCCCCTATCAGCCAAGTTATCTCTGGATTAAACCATTTGGAGAGCTTTGATTAATTCTGGAAAAATACAAACGAATGAATACATGTCCATTTAATGTACTTCCTTGTAAGCCTTAAAATTCAAACAACGACCCTATTTTTTTTAGAAATTTAGCCTGAACCTGAACAAAAATGTTCAAGTCCCATCGAATTTGCTACATGGACCATTATTATTTACACCTTGACATATATATTTTTATGTATATAGTCTAACCGCTAAACATTCATTTACACCAGTATTCTGGAATAAGGAATTTATGTGTCTTGATTTAATTTCCTAATACTTATTTGTTAATCACATAGATAGGAGTAGATATGAATAAGTCAATAAAATATTTAGCTTTGTTACTAATTATTCTAATACCAATAGCTGCTTACGCAGATGGTAGAGTTCGCTTTAATTATCGAGTTTCAGGTTCTGATAGTAATCCGGAGTTGGGAGCAAAAACTGTTTCATCTTACAAGCAGGCTGATGGTTCAGATGGATCTGCTCAAGACAAACTGGATTCTCAGAGCTTCAGCTCTTTCTCTATTCACTATGTCAGTGACTATGGCCTAGATTTTCTTGGAGGTGGAGAGATCCTTTTGGGATTGTATCAATTCGACAAAAGCTACAAAACTAATATAACTTGTACCTCCGTGTGGCTTCATCCTGTATCCGGATCAGCTGTATGTGCTGATGGTACTGCACTGGCTTCAAGATCGGCATCGGGGACCAGTCGTTCACTTGATCTAGGATATGTATATCCAATTGGAGAAATGAGTGTAGGAGGAGGGATTGCCCTGCCTGTATTAGGGAGTTCTGGCGATTTAG
>CAZMXD010000349.1:0-1751 GCA_964570185.1 uncultured Nitrospina sp.
TCAGTTGACCTTTTAAATAGGCGATCATTAGCGCGCCTGTTTGATTTTTTGTTGTAGCCCATGATTATGGATATGACAAATTGCGGCGGCCAAGGCATCTGAGGCATCGAACGGATTGGGTTTTTCATTAAGTTGCAACAGGGTGGTTACCATGTTTTGCACCTGATTTTTATCTGCTCTTCCATAACCTACTACGGATTGTTTAATTTCCAAGGGGCTGTATTCTGCTACTGGTAGTCCACTGTTTATAGCAGCCAAGAGGGTAATACCACGTGTTTGCGCCAATTTAATAACCGTTTTTACATTGGTTGCATAGAACAAATCTTCCACTACTACTATATCAGGTTTAAACTTTTTAATGGTCAAGACTAATTCGTCATAAATGCGTTTGAGGCGCTGAGGAAAAGCATCCTTTGGAGAACTACGGACACTGCTCCAGTGAATAGCTTGCAAATTTCCCCTCACCTCTTCGACGATGCCGAATCCGGTACAGTTACTTCCTGGATCGATTCCCATTACACGCATTTTTTTAGCCTTACTGAATGGTTTTTTTGTTACCATTCGAAAAGAATGACAATTTCTAGGTTTTAGTTACCTTCGAGGATAGCGGTCATGACATCATCCGGGATGTCAAAGTTCGAGTAGGCTTTTTGGATATCTTCGTGATCATCGAGAATATCCATTAGTTTGAGAAGTGCTTTGCCTTTTTTTTCATCTACAGCCACCATATTTGCGGGTATGCGCGTTACTTCAGAGGTTTCGATTGTGATGCCCGATTTTTCCAAAGTTGTTCGTACGGATTCAAAACTATCAACGGTTGTGGTTATTTCATAAATATTATCCGCAGTTTGCATATCATCAGCGCCTGCATCAATAGCCAATTCCATGAGCTCGTCTTCATCCTTCGATTCTTTTTTAACAGTGATCAATCCTTTTTGTTCGAACATCCACGCAACACAACCATTTTCGCCCAAGTTACCGCCGGCTTTCCCTAGAGCTGCACGAATTTCGCTCACCGTCCGGTTTTTATTATCGGTCATTGCTTCTAGAAAAATGGCAGCACCACCAGGACCATAGCCTTCATAATTTACCTCTTCATATTGTATCCCTTCCAACTCACCAGTACCCTTTTTAATGGCGCGAGTGATGTTATCACCCGGCATATTTTGTCCTTTAGCAGTTAAAATTGCTGTGCGGAGGCGTGGATTGCCATCTGGATCACCGCCACCAATACGAGCAGCAACCGTAATTTCTTTAATTAGCTTGGTAAAAATTTTTCCGCGTTTAGCGTCCAAGGCACCTTTTTTGTGTTTTATACTGGACCACTTGGAATGACCTGACATTTCTTTGAAACCCTTTGATGTGTTTATGTTGCGAACCACGGCCTAATCTAACATAATTTGTGAAAGCGGGGAAGGTCTGACAACCTAAAGATGAATACTTATTTTTTTATTTAGTGAAAGCTTAATAGTTTGTTTTTTGAATTTTAGAAAAAGATGATTGAAGGTATCTTAAATTTTAAGTTATGGAAACCATTGAACTAAAAATTGCAGGGAAACCAATTAAAGCTCAGGCAGGAGAAACAATTGTTCAAGCGCTTTGGAAAGCAGGTATGGCGGAATCGGTTCAAACAGGTTGTGCCGGCGGGGTATGTGGAGCTTGTACTGTTACGGTTCGTTTTATTGACGATAAACCAGGCGGGACTGAACTGGCATGTATGAAGCTAGTAGAAGAAGGTATGGAGGTCTTTC
>CAZMXD010000350.1:0-1745 GCA_964570185.1 uncultured Nitrospina sp.
CCACAAGTTGAACTAATGGAGTTAAAAATGAAACATAAGTTAACAAATTTATTCATAGCGGTATTAATGACTGCTTGTTCATCAGTACCAGTCAAAACTTTTCCCGATATTACAAAGATGGTTCCAAGTAAATCAGAAGAGCCCACCATTGTAGCTAAGGTAATTGCCCCTCAATGGACAGCAATCACAAGTGGTGCCTATACGGAATCCACAGGAAAAGAAGTTTTTTATGGTCTGGGATCAGTGGGCAAGGAAGAATCGACATCAGATAGAAAAATGCTTTCAGAAGATCGTGCACGCAATGAACTGGCAAAAGTTTTCAATTCTTATATTAAACGGCTCGCCAAAGAAGTCGCAGGATCAAATTTAAGTCATTCATTAACGGATGTGCATAGAGATCAGCTTGATAGATCTCTTGATGAACGCACGGCAACTATCTTGATGGAAGCTGAAATAACCAAGTACTGGACGAATGAAAATACCAGAAAGGTTTATTCAATGGCACGACTCGATTTAAATAGACTTGTAGATAAGTTGGATAGTATTGACTCAATATCTACTGAGAACCGGTCCTTGCTCAAGGAATCAATTGTTCGCGCCCATTCAAGTATGGCAAATGAACAAACAAGCCAAGTTCAATTTGTAAAAGAGGAGATAGTTTCTCCAACGAAGCTTGAGAGACAACTATCCTATTAATGCCGGTCAATGAAAAAACCCTGAGGTTTCTGAACATATTGGGTTGGAGCGCATTTTTAACCCTAGTTCCGGGGCTGACCATTTTTATAGTGGGTTATTTTTATGTAAAAGATGACCTACCTCAACTACCTAAAAATTTATCGCATATAAACTATAAGCCCCCGACAGAAATATATTCAAGTGACGGTGAACTGTTAAAAGTAATTGGACTCAGAAATACCGTTAAATTGGATATGATTTCCTCGCAATTTAAAAATGCCATTCTTTCCGTTGAAGACCGTAGGTTCTTTAATCATTCCGGGATAGATCCAATTGCTTTTCTAAGAGCCGCATTGGTTAACTTTAAAAGAGGGAAGTTGGTTCAAGGAGGAAGCACCCTAACCCAGCAATTAGCTAAAAATCTGTTTTTTTCTTTTGAAAAAAGTTGGAAAAGAAAGTTTAAAGAACTTCTGATTGCTTTGCAGATGGAATCCTCTTTTTCAAAGTCGGATATTTTGGAAGCTTACAGCAACCAAGTTTATTTTGGAAATGGTGCCTACGGAGTTAACGCAGCCAGCTCAACCTATTTTGGAAAACGCTCGATAAACCTCTCCCTGCTGCAGGCCGCGGTACTAGCGGGAACCGTAAGATCGCCAAATAATTTCAACCCCTTTAATGACATTCAAATTGCAATGCAAAGAGCCGAGACGGTTTTAGCCGCCATGGTTCGAGAAGGTTTCATAGATGACATACAAAAAAACAAGGCTCTCAATTCTAAATTAGAATTAAAACCGAGAAGAAAAAAATACAAGAACAATCAATATTTTGTAGATGCTGTTCTTGATGAATTAAATGCGCTCTATGGTCCTGAGCTTGTAAGTTCGGGGGGGATTAGAATATTTACCACCTTAAATAGCAGGCTCCAAAAAATCGCAGAAGAAGATGCCTTGCATCATTTGGATTTTCTAGACCAAAAAATTGTGCCACGAGATAAAAAACTCGAGGTAGCCGCTGTAACCATAGACAATACCAATGGGGCGGTACGTGTCATGCTTGGAGGAAAAAATTAC
>CAZMXD010000351.1:0-1732 GCA_964570185.1 uncultured Nitrospina sp.
TTTGCAGCATCCTTGAAACAATTTTTCTTTTCTTTCATCAAGGCGAAGTCGCCTCGGGGTTTTATTTGTTTGCAATCATCAACGGTGGGACCTGCCATCGGAGGCGTACCGGGCGGTGCCGTTGGAGGAGGCATTTGAGCAATAACATTTTGCACCAGCAAAACAAACACGCCCATAGTTAAAAAATAAAGCAACTTTTTCATCGGCTTATCCTTTCTAATTTACTTTAAAATATTATTTTTAAGGGATTAACGATCATCCTTTACTTGTCTGGCGGTCGACGAGACCTTTATGTTCAAAACAGTTGCATTTTGATTTAAAATTTGTTTGGGGAAGTTATTTTTTATTACTGATTGGATACCTTTTTCTAACCAACGTGTTAAATTGGGGTGCGGTGCCAATCCTTTTGAGTTCATTTCAAAATTTAATCCTTTAAGAAAATGCTTGTAAGGTCCACTCCCGTAAAGGCGGTTTGAAATTACAATAACCTTTCCTCCTTTATTTCCTTCCTCTATAATATTTTTAATGTCGGTTAATGCTTTTTTTCTTTTGTCTGGCCAATCCTCTCTCAAAGCCATACCTTTTATGTTTTTAAATGGAGGATCGAAATGTTTTTGAATCCAATCGATATGATTCTTCATTTTCTTTTTTCGCAAAACCTCTGCTTGATCATCACTGCTTCCGTGAGCTAGCAAAACAATTGTCTCTTCCGATGGTTTTTTACTGATCTCTTTAATTCTTTCTAAAAATATTCCTGCGATTAGATTGTCTTCTTCGTATCCGCCAAAAGTATTTATGGTGGCGCTGCTTCTAATTTGAGGCGGGATTAATCCATCCCACTGTTCAGGTATTTTGGCACTCAATCCCAAAATATAATCCGTTTTCTCTTTAAGCTGATCAGATGTTGGATACATCCTTACGAATATGATTTTTTTCACACCCTGTTTTTCAAGATTAGAAACCGCATTTTGAATAGTTACGGCATCACCCATCCCATAGGCCATTTCAACTTTATATTTTGACTTGAGGGGCGCTATAGTTTTCTCAACCGCGTCATTGTAAGGTTGAGTTGCGCCATGAGGCATTATCACAACGCCAATAGTTTCGTGACTGTATAAAGGCATATATTTATTCGCGGTTTTTTTCATCCAAAGCAGGACATTTGGGTGTAGCAAGATCTCGTCTGGATTATGAATAATGTCTATATCCTGGAACCTGCGATCAAAAAAATGAGTCAAGGACATCATATTTGAATATTTTGGGCCGATAAAAAAAGGTATTACCAATGTGTTGCCCTTTTTTGCCGCTGTATGTATAACCATGTCATCGACTTCATTGTCTTTTGTTTCTCTAAGTTTCTCTTTGGCGTTATAACTGTAATAAATACCTGTTTGAATACTTTTAAAGACCTTTCTTCGTTTTATATAATCAGATAACTCCTCGAGTTCCTTTGTCATAAGTTTCTCTGATTTTTCATCAAGCGCTCCCCTTCCAAGGATCACAAGTTTTTCTTGGCTTGGATTGTTGCTAATTTTTTTCACGCGATCTAAAAGTATCTGCCCTGTCAGATAACTCTCGGACATAGTTTCGTTCCAATGAACCTGTCCTTTAAATGTATATGCGGGCAGATTTTTTTTAAGTTCCTGTAGAATGTGATTATATTTGGATAGGAACAGGGGAATAATTACGATCTTTGATACGGAAAGCGCATCAAAACCTGACAAGGCCTTTT
>CAZMXD010000352.1:0-1700 GCA_964570185.1 uncultured Nitrospina sp.
AATAAAGGTTTCGACAGATGGTTAAAATTGGTAGACGATTTAAAACCATTCATGGAAAAATATGAATATAAAATGATGTTTGCGTGTGCCAACGATGAAGAAACAAGAGTATGGGATATGGGTGAGGCAAACAATGCAGATCTGGTTACAGATTTTCTCAACGATCAAGAAGTCATAAATATGAGGAAGGAAGCTGGTGTAGACCTAGAAAGCAGTGAGGTTTTATCTTTGATAAATAAACATAAAATTTGGTAAAATTTTTACAAATTTAATATTTAGATGAATCTCTGTTTAGTTTCTGAAACTAGTAAAATAAACTCCAAATGAGTTAATTTTGTTTTACACACCGAAAATTATCCCCTAAATTTCAGAATCATGATTACGAACGAACATTCCTTTACTTTTGAAAGAGTTGTGCGCTTGGCTCTGTTTACATTACTGGCTGGCTGTTTAGTTTTTATTATTGATTACCTATCAGACGTTCTCTTACCTTTTGTAACGGGATTGATTGTAGCCTATTTTCTCAACCCTATTACTGAAAAAGTTCAGCAAGTCATAAATTCGCGAGTTATAGCTTCCCTAATTACATTATTTTCCATTACGCTGGCTTTGATCCTCTCCTTCTGGTTAATTATCCCAATTGTCGGGAATGAACTGGCAGATATGGGACGCACTGTTTCCAAACTGGCTGTGGATTCTGAACTTGCACAAGCCGCAGAGAAACGTCTACCAGAAAATATTTGGAAAGAGGTAAATGAAATTCTCGTTCACGATGATGTCAAACGATACCTAACCAGCGATGGGGTAATTGAAATAGTAAAGGATACAGCTAAAAAACTATTACCTGGAGTTTGGGGTGTACTTTCAGGAGCAGCAAATGTTCTCACTTTCATCACTGGCCTTCTCGTCATCATGCTTTATGTCATATTCCTGTTAATTGATTTTGGTAAAATGGCAAAGAGCTGGCGTGAGTACCTCCCGAAAAGCATGCGAGAAGATGTATCTGAATTCGTGGGAGAATTTATTCAGGTAACCAACCGTTATTTTCGTTCCCAGGCACTGGTAGCCTTTTGTATGGGTGTGATTTTCTCGATCGGTTTTTCCATCATTAGCCTGCCTCTCGCCATTCTTATGGGTTTATTTATCGGTCTTCTAAACATAATACCATACCTTCAGATTGTTGGAATCATTCCATGCTTACTTCTTGCTGGACTGAATGCACTTGATCAGGGCGAAAGCTTTCTCAGTTCACTTACTCTAGTAATTCTTGTTTTCGGTGTTGTACAGCTAATTCAAGAGACATTATTAGTACCACGTTTGCAAGGGAAAGCTATGGGGCTATCTCCAGCTATCATCTTGTTGTCTATTTCTATTTGGGGGAAATTACTGGGATTCCTGGGCCTGATTCTAGCTCTTCCACTCACCTGCCTTGGTTTAACTTACTATCGTCGATATCTTTTAAAATAAAAAATAATCCCTAAATACATGAAGTAAATTTTTAAATAACGGCTTTCAAAGGTCAATCGTTATTTAAAAAATTTGAAACAGTTTTTTACTAAAAATGAAATCCTGATAAAAAAATTAAAAATATATATTTGCTTTTTTATTTAATTAGTATATACTAAATAAAATTATTTTTATAATATAATCTAATTTAGAATATTTAATAATACCCTAAAAGTTTTTTTCTTTAATAATTT
>CAZMXD010000353.1:0-1695 GCA_964570185.1 uncultured Nitrospina sp.
AAAGATGAGTACTGGATAGAATGGACTTCAAAAGGAAAAGGGATTGCCGGGGAAATCGAACGCCACAATTTAAAGTTAAGCATCGACCCAATAGAATTACGTAAACAGAAATTCGAAGTATATAGCCGATTTTGTCAAAGCGGGGAGATCAAATTATTTCCTGAAGCAATCCACTTGGTAAAGCGATTATCTGAAAATTATAAGATAGCCATTGCTTCTGGTTCCTGGGCCAAAGACATCCAGCACATACTAAGAAATGGCAATGCCCTTGATTTAGTACCTGTTATTCTCGGAAAAGAATCCGCAAAACGGGAAAAACCGTTTCCAGATATTTTTTTAAACACAGCTAATAAACTGGGCTGTGATCCTGAAGAATGTTTTGTTATAGAGGATGCCCTGAAAGGATTGAGCGCTGCTAATGAAGCTGGAATACCATGCATAATTTTACGAAATGAACTGAACCAAAACATTGAATTTAAAAGCGCTGAAATGGTTTTCCCCAGCCTTGCAGATTTTATTTCTGCTTTAGAAAACTAATTTTTAGAATCTTTATTGACCCCTAGCTCTGATTTGAATCCCTTAAAAATATTTCGAATAGGAGGAATAAGTTTTTCTTTTAACTCATCAGGAATCCAGTTTATTCTTTCTACAGGCCAGTTTTCTATAGTTTGAATATCCAAACCTTCCTCCTTATAGGGTTTTTCTAAACTCTCTTCAAAACCATAAATCAATGCATTATTAAAAACCATTTGGTATAACTCGTTTATTTTTTCAGGTTCATGGAGTCCCTCCATAAATGCTTGCATCATAGAATTGATAATTGGGGTAGCATGCTCCTTAAAATCATCACTACAGGCATTTTCAAGAGTCCAGTAAATGATAATAATATCTTGCAAAAGATATTTAGTATCTTTGGGATTTTTTTTGACCGGCCCCTTTTTTAAATCAAAGAAAGGTTTGTACTCTTTAATTATTCTTACTGTATCGCTGATGATCGATTCTTCCCACGAAGCTTTGTTCCAAATAAAGAAAGTTCTTAGCCAGCGAATCTTTTCCTTTGTGTCTTCCATGTGCATGGTGATACTGGGTTTAGCTTTATTACTATGCGGCAACTTACCGCCCCACATTTTTAATTCAAGCTCGAGGCCACAAGCTGAAAAAGCTTCTTTATAGACATCAGCATAAATAGCGACTAGTTTTTCAAAATTTTCGTGAATATCCAGTGGACTGTTCTGGGGAAGATTAACAATGGAATAAAGTCTCCAAATTCGCCGACGAGATAATCCGTTAGGCTTAGCAATCAGATAGGTTCCACCCCAAATACCCGAGGTCATTGCCAAGCCTATTCCATATGCATCTTTTAAACGATTTGCAACTTCCTCCCCAATATTTTGATACAACTCATTTATATAATAGAGATTGATCCTGTGATCTTCAGAAAACACACGGCTGGAATTTTTTAGTAGGCTATCCATAACAAATCCAATTAAAGGTAAAAAAAAATTCCATCCCCGTTAACGGGGATGGAATTAAATTCTCCCAGTAAAACTAATCCTAACAGAACTATTTTACATGTGTAACAGTCACCGTCACGGCATCCGATACCACAGGGTTGTAAGGAACATGATTGCCTTGCGCAAAGAGAGCAGTGATTGTATGTTGCCCTTTAACCAAGTTCAACGTTTTACATTTAGA
>CAZMXD010000354.1:0-1682 GCA_964570185.1 uncultured Nitrospina sp.
ATTGTAATAGCTGGCTGCAAGGCCAATCCATCTGCGGTTACCATCCGCCCTGTATTATCAAGTTTGAAAGAACCTGCCCTGGTGAAAGCCAGCGTTCCGTCTGGTTGCGTTATTTGAAAAAATCCTTTTCCTTGGATCGCTATGTCGAGGGGGTTCTTGGTTTGTGAAAAATCTCCCTGCAAAAATACTTTTTGGATTGCTGCGGTTTTTGTTCCCAAACCTAATTGTGCGCCGGTAGGTACCTGCTGTCCGTTGGGTGAAAGTGTTCCAACTAATCGCAAGTTTTGATATAAAAGATCCTGAAATTCTGGTCGACTTCTTTTGAAACCAATGGTATTGACATTGGCCAAGTTATTTGCGATGACGCTCACGTTGAGATCCTGAGCATTCATTCCCGTTGAAGCCGTGTATAAAGATCGAATCATTTTTTGATTCCTTTCTTCTTTGTAATAATTATATTTATTAACCTACCCTGCCTATTGTGTTTACTGATTGATCATTCATCATGTCAATGGACTGGATAATTTTTTGATAGCTTTCAAAAACTCTTAACGTGCTAATCATTTCCGTCATTTCTTCAACCGTTGATACATTCGCATTTTCTAAAAAACCTTGATGCATTTTCGTGGTTGTAGTTGGTAATTCTTTTTCTTCCGACTCCATATTTCGATAAAGGCTGTCTCCAGTTTTTTCCAGAGATTTTTCGTTTTCAAAACGGACCATGTTAATGGTGCCGACTGCGGTATTTGCCAGTCCATTCCCCACTGAAATATTTCCCTGACCATCAATTGAAATTTTACCCAGAGCATTTATTACCAGCGGGTTATTATTGATGTCCAAAACTTGGTTTCCATTTTGATTTATTAATTCCTTGTCAGTGTTTAGTCGAAAGTTTCCATTTCGCGTGTACCGAGGGCCTTCGGTTGTTTGGACCTTAAAAAAACCTTCTTGATCTAAAGCCAAATCCAGAGTTCCTCCCGTTTTCTTTAAAACTCCAGGCTTAAAATCCGTGTAGTAATCTGTTATTCCTACATAAGAAATGTTTTTGTTAGATTTTTCGGGAGATAATAGGGCGTTTTTTGCTTCCTCTATTCCCGTGTCTGGTGGGAAAGGGGGCATCATTTCTTTAAATACCAAACCGTCCCGCTTATATGCAGTGTTATTAACATTAGCTAAATTCTGGGCAATCATTTCCATTTTTTTAGCCTGCTTTATTCCCGCCGAGGCCGCTATGTATATGCTTTCATCCATATATATTTTTCCAAAATTATAGTTTTTTCTTTAAATAAGCAAAAGATATACCAAAAAATTTGCAGATTATAATTTATTGGTTTTTTTTTGCCTTAAACCTTTAAACGTATATATTTATTTATATTAATTATTTTGTTGTTTTTATTTAATTCCAGCATTTCGTCAAAATATTTAGGAAGATTATTCCTTCGAGTCAAATTCTTTTCTTTTTATTCTTTTTTAATAAAGGGCAAAATTCGGTTTTTATGAATCTTTTTCCCCCATGCTATAATCCAATTAATAACTTTTTAGGAACCAGAATATTTAGAGGAAAAGATGGAAATTATTTCAGTAGACGATTTACATAACAAAATCGATAGCTTGGGTGATAAAGATTTGATTTTAGATGTTCGCTCACCTGGTGAATTTAACTCCGGGCATATTAAAGGGGC
>CAZMXD010000355.1:0-1674 GCA_964570185.1 uncultured Nitrospina sp.
CATGATAAGAAAACATAGCCAGCTTTATTCAACGGCAATATTTGTTTTTAATAGTATTTCCATTGCAATTGCTTGGCTATGCGCTTATTTATTTAGGTTTGAATTAGAACTTTTTTCGCCTGCCAGCGCGCCTCCTGCCGAAAATATGTATCTGTACGCGCTTCTGCCAGTCTGGCTGATATTTTATATAAATAGCAGAATATTGGGGCATGATAAGCCTATCAGTATGCACTCACCGACTATTGAGTATTTTTCGATTCTGAAATTAACCTCACTATCCGTTCTTTTATTGACTGCTGCTACATTCTTTTATCGTGAGTTATCATTTTCGCGAATTATGGCGGTTTATTTTTGGATTTTTACCAATATTTTCTTATTTTTATCTCACAGGTTGGTGCGTTCATTGGTCAAGGAAATTCACGGTCGCGGAATGAATTTACAAAAAGTTTTGATAGTGGGCGCGGGGGAATTAGGACAGAAAGTTGTTGAGAAACTTAAGTTGTACCCCGAAATTGGTTTTTCTGTAATGGGTTATTTGTCCAATACACCGGAAAAAGTGGGAAAAGAGTTATCAGGGCATAAGGTGTTGGGATTATATGAGGACTTGAACCAATGTATAAAAGAATATGAGGTGAACCAATTATTTGTCGCGCTTCCTTCAAATGCTCATGACCAATTGGAGAAGATTTTGGCAAGTCTAGAGGTGGAGACAGTCGATATTAAGCTTGTTCCTGATTTGTTGCGTTATATGGATTTGCAATCCGGGATTGAGGAACTTGATGGCATGCCGTTGATAAACCTGACGGAGTCTCCTCTTTACGGGTGGAATACCGTGTTTAAAAGAGGTTCTGATATTATTCTTTCAGGGTTGGCTATTGCCATTACTTTTCCGATAATGATCTTAATTGCCTTGGCTATTAAACTAACTTCCCGTGGTCCTTTATTATACAAACAGGAGCGAATGGGATTAGATAGAGCTGTTTTTATGATGTATAAATTCAGATCTATGAGAATTGGAGCGGAAACTGAAACAGGCCCTGTTTGGGCTAAAGAAGACGATGATAGAAGAACTCCTATTGGAGCATTTTTGCGAAGTACCAGCCTTGACGAATTGCCACAATTGTTTAATGTGTTTATGGGACAGATGAGCCTTGTTGGCCCTAGACCTGAAAGACCGATATTTGTGGATGAGTTTAAAAAGTCTATTCCTTTTTATATGCTCAGATTAAAGATGAAGGCAGGCTTAACAGGTTGGGCCCAGGTAAATGGCTGGCGTGGAAATACGTCTCTGGAAAAAAGGATAGAATTTGACCTTTACTATATTAAAAACTGGTCATTGTTATTTGATATTAAAATTCTATTTTTAACGATATGGAAGGGGTTAATAAATAGACATGCCTACTGAGCCGAGAGTTTTAGCTGTTATTCCGGCACGTTGGGCTTCATCCCGGTTCCCTGGAAAACCGCTTGCGAATATTGTCGGGGTGCCTATGATCCAAAGAGTGGTCAAGCAGGTTCAAAAAGCAAAATGTATTACTGAAGTGATTGTAGCCACCGATGATTCGCGTATTTTTGATTTGGTGAATAAAAATGGCGGAATCGCAATGATGACGTCTGCTGAGCATCAATCAGGCACGGACAGGGTCGCTGAAGTGGCTCGTGATAAAGACTGTG
>CAZMXD010000356.1:0-1671 GCA_964570185.1 uncultured Nitrospina sp.
GCAACTTTCAATCCAAACCCGAAAAAAATGAGTGAATTAGCAAATGCAAATCTGTATTTCAGTATCGGCGTTCCATTTGAAAAAATATGGATTTCTCGGATCAAAGCCATTCAACCTAATTTAATTTTTGTTCCATTAAATAATTCTTTGTCATCAAAGAAAACTTTAAATGATAAACCCGATCCGCATATTTGGCTTAGCCCACCCCTCGCAAAAATTATGGCTGCAAAAATTAAAGATGCTTTGTCAAAACAGAATCCAGAAAAAGCAGAGTTTTTCAAAAATAACTATATGGCTCTTGCTAAGGACTTGGATTCTTTACATAATGAAATTCGAACGACTATCGATGAGGGAACTACTCGTCGCTTTATGGTGTTTCACCCGGCCTGGTCTTATTTCGCGGAAACTTATGGCCTAGAACAAATTCCTATTGAGCATCAGGGAAAAGAACCAGGACCCAGAGCATTACAAAAAATAGTTACCAAAGGAAAGAATCTAAAAATAAAGGTTATTTTCGTTCAAAAACAATTCGGCCTTTTGATAGCGCAAAAAATCTCTAAAATGATTGGTGCTTCTGTACAAGAAATCGACCCGCTTTCAGAGAATTACCTGGAAAATATGCGCAAAACAGCAAAAGCAATTTCGAGGGCAAATTATTGACCGAAAGTCCCATCATTCAAATTCGCGATCTCCATTTCAGTTATGGTGGCCCCCTTATCCTCGAAGATATTCAGCTGGATATTGATGCTAAAGAATTCGTTGGCATGGTCGGCCCTAATGGTAGTGGCAAAACAACACTACTAAAAATTATCCTTGGACTTCTAGATCCTGACAAAGGCTCCGTGGAAGTACTAGGGAAATCTGCCCATCAGGCGGTCAAGAATATTGGCTATATGCCACAACTCACACCTTTCTCTAGAGATTTTCCTATTAGCGTTGAAGAAACGGTGCTTATGGGACGACTTGGAAAAACATCCGGGATTGGACTCTTCAGCAAACAAGATAAAGAGCTTGCAGCAGAATCCATGGAAGCGGTAGAAATTATCGATTTAAAGAAACGTTCCATCGGTTCACTGTCTGGAGGACAACTTCAACGCGTTTTGATTGCCCGAGCTTTGACCTGTAGCCCGGAAATCATGATCCTTGATGAGCCCACCGCAAATGTCGACATGAAAATTGAAAAAGATATTTTTGACCTATTAAAAAAATTAAACGAAAAAATCACTATCATTGTTGTAACTCACGATATCGGTTTCATTTCGCAATACATAACTAAGGTAGCTTGCATCAATCGCAACCTTATATGCCATCCCACTTCAGAACTTACTGGCAAAACCATTGAAGAATTGTATGGAACGCATGTGCATATGGTACATCATCATCATGAAGGCGAGGAACGCCATTGAACTCCTTTCTTGAAGTTGTTTCTTCACAATCTTTTATGCAAAACGCTATTGCCGGAGGGATCCTTGCCAGTGTAGCTTGTGGTGCCATCGGTTCTTATGTTGTGGTAAAAAAAATCGGCTATCTGGCTGGAGGTATTGCACATGCTGTTTTAGGAGGAATGGGAATCGCTTACTATCTGGGCCGGTCACCTGTTGAAGGGGCATTGGTTTCAGCCATAGTCTTTGCTTTCATTCTAGGGTGGGTTAGCTTACGGATGCAGCAACA
>CAZMXD010000357.1:0-1670 GCA_964570185.1 uncultured Nitrospina sp.
CAAGCCCCTGAAAATCCCAGAAGATTCTCCTTTATCAGAAATATCAGATTCCCCAGATGAGATCCCCGTAGTTACAAAATTTTGATACAAAATATATACTAAGCCTGACGCGGCTAATCCGGTTAAAATTCCTGAGTTAAGAAATATTAAGGGTAAAAACTTCTGAGACCAAAGAGGAACAAATTTAGCTCCACTTAATAGCAGACCGGTATAGAAAGAAACAAAACCAAGAATCGGAAATGATATTATTCCCAAAACACGTCTAATCATTGAATTAACTCTGTAGTACCAAAGTGCAGCATAAACTGCAACAAGAGGTACAGCTAGTCCAACTGTCCATCCACCAATAACAAGCCATGAATCATAATTTTTAAAGAAAAATGGAAACAGTATCCCTCTTTCTGGTTTACCCAAGTGAAAAGCGATAAAAGCTCCAGCAACCGCAAGAATTGGTAGAACTAAATAAGAAGTAATTTTAGAAAAATTTTCTAAATGTTTATATTTGATGCCGAGCAAATCAGCTGCTACAGCGATAACAAATAATCCTCCACTTAATCCACCAAAAAAAAGATACATTGGGACAAATATATCATTACCCCACTTTGAATTCATCAGGATGATCGGTTCCATATGATTTCTCCTAAAACAAGTCCCCTTATTACTAAGGAACAGTGTGATTTTAATTCAATTGATTTTGATAAAAGGTTAAAATTTTTACAATTCTCAGAAAACAATATAAATCCATAAATAGAAAAGGTACAATCAACAGTATTCGGTTGAAGTATAGGTAGGACAAAAATATTGAGGGGATTCACCATTATTTCAAGACAAAGCCAAACAGGATTTTATCACTCACGCTTCCAAAAAATATTTACACCGGAAAAATTAATTCCGGTGTAAAAGTTTCTTTAAGTCAAGCGCAATTTTCAGACCACTTGACTAATTTTAGTTGTAGGCTCCTCCAGATCCAAAAATACCACTTCCAGATCCTCTTGCTGCGGCACGTGCGCGAACTACGTTTGCCACTTCTTCAGCATCTCCTGCCACCAAAGCCTTAGTTGAGCATATTGAAGCACACATTGGGAGCTTTCCTTCAGCAATTCGGTTAGAACCATACAACTCCTGTTCTTCCGATGAAAAAGCCTCTTCAGGTCCGCCAGCACAATATGTACACTTGTCCATAACTCCACGTTTGCCAAAAGGCGATCCTTTTGGAAACTGAGGGGCGCCAAACGGACATGCATATAAACAATAACCACAACCAATACAGGTTTCCTTGTTTACATGAACAATTCCGTCAGCTCTATTAAACAATGCATCAACGGGACAAACCGAAACACATGGTGCATTAGAACAATGCATGCAAGGAACAGCTACATTTGTTTCACCAGGCTGTCCTTCATTTACAGTAACTACTCTTATCCGAGCAATCCCAGGAGGTACATTGTTCTCGTTCTTACACGCTACCTCACAACCACCACATTCAATGCAGCGTTTCGAATCCACATAAAACTTCATCCTTGCTGGGGCGTGTTTCCCTTCAGGTCCCGAGGCTGAACGGGTAGGGACGGTAATATTAGATGTTGCCATTTTCCTTCTCCGATATCAGGCCTTGATTATTCTGCAAAGACCGGTTTTTGTTTCTTGCATCTGAGTGATGCGGTCATAAC
>CAZMXD010000358.1:0-1669 GCA_964570185.1 uncultured Nitrospina sp.
ATTCATAGAACTTTGATTGTGGTTCTGATTATCTTCCGGTTTAGCTGCCAAACCGATCATGCCTATTACTTTTTCTCCATCTGTAAATTTAAAAATACTTTGTATTGGTTCTCCAAAGCCACTTCTTGTATAAGGTAAGCTGTATGCCTTGGTAATGTATACAATTCCCTTGGATGTAAAAATGCCAAGCAAGTCTTTGGTGTTGCATGGGGTTATGGATAAAAGTTGATCGTTCTCTTTAAATTTAAGGGAAGAGGGGCCATTAAGCGTTTTTAGCTTTCTTAACCATCCATTTTGACTAAGGACTAAATGAATATCTTCATGTTCGATGAAATCTTCTGCGTTGAATTCAATACTATCGCTGGAACCAAATTTAGTTATTCTCTTGTCACCATATTTTTTGTCAATTTCTTCAAACTCTTTACGAACTTCTCCCCAAATTTTTTTAGGAGATTTAAGAATGGATACAATTTTCTTTTTATCCTTTAATTTCTCCTCTTGCTCGGAAATAATCTTCTCCATTTCCATCGAAACCAATCGATAAAGCGGGAATTCGAGAATGGCACTGGTTTGCTCATCATCTAATTTGAAACGTTTTTGAATTTTTTCGTGCGCTTCTTTTCTTGACTCAGAAGAGCGAATTAATTTTAAGGCTTTGTCCAGGTCATTGAATATAGCCACAAAGCCAGAAAGAATGTGCAACCGTTGTTCGAGTAAAGCTAATTCAAATTTTAATCTCCGTGTGACAACTTGTTGGCGAAAGCGCAGAAATTCCTGACAGATTTCAATTAAAGACAAACGGGCAGGTTCGCCATTCGGTTTTAGACAAGTAAAGTTGAGTTGAAAGCTTGATTCTAGATCAGTGTGCTTAAATAGATAACTCATTAATTTTTCCGGATCTGCCGTATTTTTAATTTCAAGAACTACACGAACTTTTTCATCACTTTCATCACGAATATCCGTAAGGGACGATAATTTTTTAGCTATAATTATTTCGGCAATTTTTTCGATCAATCTTGCTTTGTTAATGGCATAAGGGATGGACGTGATAATAACTTGTTTTTTACCACGAGGAAGATTTTCGATTTTCCATTCTCCACGAATTTTCACAGCCCCTGAACCTGTTTCATATGCTCTTCTGAGTTCGGTTTTGCTATTAAGGATAACTCCTTCAGTAGGAAAATCTGGTCCTTTGATATATTTCATCAATGAAGTAACCGTTTGTTTAGGTTGATCTATCATTGAAATCAGAGCCGAAAACACCTCGTGTAAATTATGGCTAGGAAAAGAACAGGCCATTCCTACTGCAATTCCTGAAGATCCATTAATCAATAAATTGGGAATGCGGGATGGCAATACAATGGGTTCCTTTAGGGTGTTATCGTAGTTGGGAAGAAAATCCACTGTATTTTTTTTAATATCGCTGAGAAGGAAAGCGGTAATAGATGTTAGTCGTCCTTCCGTATAGCGATATGCGGCCGGAGAATCTCCGTCCATCGACCCAAAATTTCCCTTCCCGTCAACTAGTGGGTATCTCATCGAAAAATCTTGAGCCATCCGTACCATGGACTCGTAAGTAGAGGAATCACCATGTGGATGATATTTACCCAAAACCTCACCAATAATTTTTGCGGATTTAACATGTTTGCTCGCTGCATGCATTCCCATA
>CAZMXD010000359.1:0-1660 GCA_964570185.1 uncultured Nitrospina sp.
GCAGATTGGCGGTCCAAGCGTTCTCTCCCGCATTAGTATTTTTTAGTCGCTCGATTACATTTTTTGACTGCCTGGTAAGTTCCTGGTTCTGCGCATCCTTTGGAATGGGCGGGTTTAAAAGCGCATCTTTGGACGTCCTCTTTATTCCAGATGGTTTCGGCACACCAAATCTAAGTTTTAAATTTTTGCGGAATCCCACAATTATATAACGATGACGTGCTTGCGGTATCCCGTAGTCTTCAAACTTGTAGAAGTGACACGTAAGGTTATATCCGTGATTACCCGCACTCTCTAGTTCCCGAAGTATTTTACCAAATGCGTAACCAGAATTAGCATTTGAAAGACCAGATACATTTTCAGCAAAAATAAATTTTGGATTTGCTTTTTTTATATATTCAACTCCAAATGAATAGAGCGGTCCATAAGCACCCTGCAGACCTCTGCTCTCTCCGACGTTGCTAAAATCGTTGCAGGGGAAACCGTATAAAAATCCATCAACTTCAGGAAGCGCATCGATATCAAGATCTCTTACATCTTTGCAAATAACAGATGCGTCTGGATCGTTTTTTACGATGTTATTTTCATAGGTGTCACAGGTATCCTGATGGTTGTCTGTTGCCCACTTATGCACAAACCCAATTTTCTTATTTTTCCTATTAACTTCGGCGTGCTTAGCAGCCCATCCTATACCCCCAGGACCGCAATACATTTCTCCAATCGTATATGCTTTATCTAATTCCTTGGACTGTGCTTCTGTTGCCGCGCCATCAGCATACTTTTGCATTAGAGATCTGAGCGTCTGGGATGGTTTGACCCCATTTTCCTTTCACGCTAACTTAAATTTTGCCAGTTGATCGCTGGGAAGTCTGAATTGGAATGTGTCGCTTGAATTGTCCATACAATTAATGGAGTAGTCGTAAAAGGAAAAATTGTCAACAATGGATATAGGGTATTCATTATGGACCATCTCACTGCCGCCGAGCGAAGTAAAAACATGGCGCGCATCAAATCCAAAAATACTAAACCTGAACTTCTTGTTCGAAAATTATTATTTGCCAATGGACTGCGGTACCGACTGCATGCAAAAGATCTTCCCGGGAAACCGGATATTTATATCAAAAAATATAAGACGGTTATTGATATTAGAGGGTGTTTCTGGCATGCCCATGACAATTGCAAACTAGCAAAAAAACCAAAAACAAATAGAGGTTACTGGGTAACAAAAATACAGAACAACAAAGAGAGAGACCTTGTTAATCAGAAATTGCTTGAAGACTTGGGTTTCAAGGTATTCACTATTTGGGAGTGTGAGACAAAAAATCAACAAAAACTAAGTACGATTGTCATTAACATCTTGGGTTATTTGGAAAATCAAAAATTAAATTAACTTTGTTGGTTTTAATATTTCTAATAATCGAACATGTGAGAATTTGAATGATCACAAGTGATTTATATTCAATAGTTCTTATAGAACCCGTTAGTATGGGGGGAGACGAGTTATTTATTGTTTCTGGTTTTGCATCTGCAACGTTTGCAAGACGCCACCTCCTGGAAATTATAAAGCATGCGCCTAATGTCAAAATTAATTTGCTGATTGGGATGAGGAAAAAATCCCCTGATCACAGTGCATTCTTAAATTTATTAAATACTTATCCCGATA
>CAZMXD010000360.1:0-1646 GCA_964570185.1 uncultured Nitrospina sp.
ACAACAATTAATCCATCGACTGACCACATATAAAAAAGCTTGTAACCAGAAAGGAAGCCTAGAGACTACCCGTTTTGTCCCAGTCTTACTAGATTTTGCAACGCACCTTTGGTTGGAGAACCGCCGATAGGGATGTCCCAATTCCTTGCACCATTTTTTAAAAATCTCGTGCAAATCCAGGTTATTGCCACAATAGACTACCCCCTTGCATTCTTTCTCAAAATACAGCTTTTCCAGGGCCCTTAATTTAAAAACCTGGAAAATACATGGACTTAAGAACGGAGATTTTGCCGCGATCTTTGTCATCCACCAGAAAGAAAAATTATCAAATATTTTTAAAAAACTAATCAGCGTTTGGCCTTTGATCTTGTATTGTCCTAGATCATAAACCCAAGCCAAGTATTCCTTTTTAATACTTAAAGCTTGTTCTTCCGCTTTTTGAGGTATGGATTCTTGATGAGGGGAGGAATTCAATTGGGTCCAATGAGCAATAACCTTTCCATCTCCATCCCATTGACCATCTCCATCCAAAAGGATCATTGAGGTACTTTCCCACATATTTTTATCCCTATTGGAAGAAAATTTCCGAGGCTAAGACTCGCATAGTATTATTGTCAGGTTTATGGAGTACTTATTTCGGAAAGGCAAGTCGACAAATGGGTAAGCGAAGGGATACTAGGGCCCTTGAAACCTGGCAATTGATGATCTTGATCAGAAGCTCTTCTCCAAATAAAAGAAACTCCTGCCTCTCTAGCCCCTGCCCAATCAGTTTCTGCATCTCCAATAAATACCAACTCGGAAGGCCTAAACTCATATTTCTCCATCAACTCTCTGAGTAGAATACCTTTGGTTTTTGGAGAACCAAAGACCTCATCAAAGTAACTTTCCATTCCGCGACGCCGAATTATTTCTTTCAACTCATTCTCGGGGGTTCCCGAAACCACAAAAAAGGAATAAAGTTCCTTATTATTCTGGAGAAATTCACAGGCTCCCTCGACCCAAGCCGACGAAATCACTTTCTCTACAACTAATAGGGAAAACTGCCCACAAAGAAAGTTAAACTTTTCGTCGCTTAAGGGCTTCTTAAGAATATCCCGATAAATAATTTTAAACTTTTCAAACCGAGAGACCCCAGCATTTTTTAAATGGTAGGCAACAATTTGACGCACCATTTCTTCATCCTCACCTTTAAAAAGATCCGAGAATGCTCTGGTTTTCAGATTGGCGGATTCGGCGAGAACACCGTCAAAATCAAAAACGATTGCTTTAATCATACTGATTACCTTTAAAACTTTTGCTCTCTACCAGAAGGGCGCATTCATATTTAGTTTTTTGAAAATTATCAGACTGAGCTAATCTTTCCCCTTCGTTTCTTCGGATTCCCGAGATAACTCATTCAAGCATTCCAAAATCCCCTGCCCCATATCAGTATAGAAATCACTCACTAACTTTTTTCCAATCTTTGGCGCAAAGGAATAGGGTGTAATACTATAGTGATTTTCCGAAGGGGAATCTTGAAATTCAAGTTCAATTTTTCGATCAAGGATTTCATTAATCATTGATAACATATCTACAACTTTCATTGGGTGATGCCCAGTAATGATGATATGTTGATTAACATATTTATCATCGAGGATATCAACACT
>CAZMXD010000361.1:0-1642 GCA_964570185.1 uncultured Nitrospina sp.
TGAAGCTTCTTTTACATCTTTTGCTGAATGATAATTAAATGTTTTCATAATATTTCTCCCTAAGCTGCTTCAGAATTTTTATTTTTTCTTCTGTTGCAAGCTTTCCAAACTTTTTCTGCTGTTGCAGGTAGCGATATTTCTTCTCCTCCTAACGCATTAATTACAGCATTCATAACTGTTGGTGTAGCAGCAATAGTGCCTGCTTCTCCACAACCTTTAACTCCTAATGGATTTGTGGTTGCTTTAGTGCATGTAAATCCAATATTGAATTCTGGAAAATTATCAGCTCTTGGCATTGTGTAATCCATATATGATGCGGTTATTAGTTGTCCAGTTTCATCATATTGAGCATTTTCGTAGAGAGCTTGTCCAATTCCTTGTGCTAAACCTCCATGAACTTGGCCTTCAACAATTAATGGGTTAACTATTGTGCCGAAATCATCAACTGCAGTATATTTATCAAGCTTTACATCACCAGTTTCAGGATCAATTTCAACCTCACATATGTGTGACCCTGCAGGAAATGAGAAATTAGCTGGATCAAAAAAAGAGGATTCGATTAAACCTGGCTCTTCTCCTTCTGGCAATGGTGATTTAACCTCATCTCTTACTCCTGGTAGATAGCTTGCAAACGCAACCTCACCCATTGTTTTCTTTTTATTTGATTTGGCTACTACAAATTCTCCATCTTTAAATTCAACATCATCAACATTTGCCTCAAGCATTTTAGCTGCAATTTTTTTACCTTTGTTGACTACTTTTTTGCACGCATTAACTATTGCTATTCCGCCTACTGTAAGTGATCTCGATCCATAAGTTCCCATTCCAAAGGTTCCTTTATCGGTATCGCCATGTACAACATCAATATTTTCTATCGGTACACCTAACTCATCTGCCGCAATTTGAGCAAAAGTAGTTTGGTGACTTTGCCCGTGACTGTGAGATCCGGTATAAACTGTGACTTGACCTGTAGGATTAAATCTTACTTCAGCTGATTCCCATAGTCCAACTCCACAACCAAGCATCATTACAACGGGAGAAGGAGCTATACCACAAGCTTCAAAATATGTTGTAACTCCTATTCCTCTGAGTTTTCCTCTAGATTCTGAGTCTCTTTTTCTTGCTGCAAAACCATCATATTCGCTCATTTCTTTTGCTTTATTTAATCCAGCTACGTAATCACCTGAATCAACTGTATGAACCAAAGTTTGTTTAAATGGAAATTCTGTTGGAAAATTTTTCATTCTTATTTCAATTGGATCGATACCTAATTCGATAGCTGTCTTATCAACTATTCTTTCGATAGTATAAGTTGCTTCGGGTCTACCAGCACCTCGGTATGCATCAACAGGAGCAGTATTAGTATATACCGCCTTAACATTTGAATAAGCTGCAGGTATAACATAGACTCCAGTCGCGCAGGGTCCAAAAAGATATGTTGGAGTTACTGTTCCAAAAACTCTTGCATAAGCTCCTAAATTTGCAATAGTTTCATTTTTAAATCCTAAAAATTTTCCATCATTTGTTACTGCTAGTTCTGCATGAGTAATATGATCTCTTCCATGAGTATCGGTTAAAAAAGATTCTGTTCTTTCAGCAACCCATTTTATTGGTCTTTCAATTTTTTTAGCTGCCCAACTAC
>CAZMXD010000362.1:0-1638 GCA_964570185.1 uncultured Nitrospina sp.
TAAAATGCTAAATAAATCTGAAAACTGGTAGTTAACTAAATATATTCTAATCACAGTTTCTGTTTAACAAGACTAGCGAGCGAAAGCTCTGGTCGGGTACCAAAATGGCTAATGACTTCTGACGCACAAATAGAACCAATCCTGCCAACTAATTGGTTTTCGTATCCCGCTGAAACACCATAAAGGACGCCAGCTGCATAAAGATCACCAGCGCCTGTTGTGTCAACAATTTTATCAATTTTTTCCGCTCGAATTTCAACAATTTCCTCCCCCGTAACAATTACGGAACCGTCTTTACCGCGGGTAATCGCTGCCAGCTCAACACTCCCCCTTATGCTTGCAATAGCTTTTTCAAAAGAGGTTGTTTCAAATAAGGATAACATTTCATCAGAATTGGCAAATACAATATCAATATGACCCTTAATAAGTTCCTTAAAAGAAGCACGATGCCGCTCAACACAGAAAGAATCAGAAAGCGTCAAAGCGACTTTCCTCCCGGAAAGATGTGCTAGCTTTGCCGCTTTTACAAATGCCTTTTTTGCTTCTTCCTTATCAAAAAGATAACCTTCTAGATAGGTAATTTTCGCGCCACCAATCGTGTCAGGATCAATATCTTCTGGACCAAGCAGAACACTCGCCCCCAAAAACGTCTGCATCGTGCGCTCGGCATCCGGGGTCACAAAAATCAAACACCGCGCCGTTGACGGCCCGTTTATAGTAGGACGGAGAGGATACTGGATACCAGCATCAAACAGATCTCGGATAAACACTTTTCCTAACTGATCATCGCGAACTTTTCCAATATAAGACCCTTTGCCGCCGAGAGAAGCGATACCAGTAAGCGTATTTGCCGCCGATCCCCCAGATACTTCAATAGTATCAGGCATGTTTTCATAAAGCCTTTGCGCTTCATTATTATCTATTAACGTCATAGCGCCTTTTTTAAGGCCAAGACCTTCTAACATGTCATCATCTATTTTAGCTAACACGTCGACAATGGCATTTCCTACTCCAACTACATCGAATTGAGCGCCGTCCATATTTTTTCCTTGTAATTTTCTAGGTAATTTTCTAGTCCCAAAATTGGGGATCAGTATAACGAAGCTATACGTAGCCGCAATGCGTGAAGAACTGTTGCCACTTTGGTAAAAGGTTCTAAGATCTAAAATATTACCTTCGGAAGCTAAGGGGCTTGACATGTTTTCAGGGCTTTTCAAAGCAATCACTCAACTGGCTGACCCACTAATAAGGAAAGTCATAATTCGCGCTGTCATTTTAAGTGCGGTTCTATTTTGTTTCCTAACAATTTTGATATCATGGGCCCTTGGGTCCGTTACATTAATAGGAATTAGTTGGCTTGATTCCATCATCGGGCTTCTTGGAGGTGGTAGCACCGTTATTTTTGGAGTTTTGTTTTTCCCAGCGGTTGCCGGTTTGCTGGTAACCTTCATGTTAGAAGAAATCGCCCGGGCAGTAGAGAGGCGTTACTATCCCGATCTTCCTGAACCCCGTAAAGAAACCCTAAAAGAAATTTTTGGAAATGCCGCACGTTTTTCACTTTTAACTTTGATTTTAAATTTTTTATTCCTACTATTTGTGGTGCCAATCATGGCATTAACAATTCTTTTGATACCCCTG
>CAZMXD010000363.1:0-1628 GCA_964570185.1 uncultured Nitrospina sp.
GCACGGTCATGGGGGTTATTTTTTTTTAAACACATTCGAATAAGAATAAATCAGACCAATTTGTTTGAGGAGTTTATTTCTTATTCCTTCTATCGCCAGGGCGAGTAATTCCGGACTGTTGAAAGATCTGCCCCATCACTCCCATAAAGTTATTTTGTTCCTCTTTCAGTATCTGGATATTCTTTTTATTTTCATCAAAGATATTCAAACGAATTTCCTGAGGACGTTCCAGCAACCTGTCCAAAGCTTTTCCGGTTTTTACTGAGGGGTGGCAGGTACCCTTTTGACAAAGATAAACAGCGGCCTCCCCTTGGTTCGAAGCTTTACCTCCTGCTAAGGGCAGCAATTTTTCGGTTTGTTCATTTTCATTCCATATAACGACCTTATTCGGACGGTAATCGGAATGCAGTACCTTCCACATTTCCTCAAAGTCCGAAGAATCATTTTTACCAACAAAGATAGCTTCGGTAGGGGAAAGGCCGGACGCACTAACCGTCGACAATAAACCCGTATACGTGGCCGGACTATCCTCTATAAAAGCTAAAAATGTTTTGACGGTTTTTTTCGATTTTTCTAGGTAGATTTTATTTCCTGTCAAACGCCCAAGCTTTAATAATGCCATCGCGGCAATTGCGTTAGCGGAAGGCATGGCTTCATCCGCCGGGTTTTTAAGTTTTGAGACCAGGCGCTCGCCTGATTTTCCCGATAGAAAAAAACCGCCCCCTTCGTCATCCCAGAAATCTTCAATCATTGAATCCGCAAGCTGGTTCGCTCTGACAATCCATTCACATCGCATGGATGTTTCATATAGAGTGATCAGCGCTTCCAGAAAATAGGCATAGTCTTCCAAGCATCCGATGATACTGGTTTTCCCGTCTTTGTAAATGCGGTAAAGCTTTCCCTCTTTCCATTGTTTCGCCCAGACAAATTCAGCGCATCGTTTTGCGGATTTAATATATTTTTCATCTCCCAATACCGAATGACCTGTTGCCAAAGCCGTGATCATCAATCCATTCCAAGAAGTAATAATCTTTTCATCCCTAGCAGGGCAAGATCGTTTTTCTCGTTCTCGAAAAAGAGTTTCATTACCCTTTTTTAGAATATGATCCGCTTCAAATATGGGTATGTTTTCGGCTTCTGCCAGGGGACCCACTTTCATATTCACATGTAATACGTTGCGGCCATCTAATTGCCCCTTAGGGGTCATACCATAGGCGGCGCTAAAAACCTTGGCGTGTTTTGGGCCCAGTAAATTAAGGACTTCCCTCAATTCCCACGTGTAATAAGTACCCTCTTTCCCCTCTGTATCCGCATCCTGACTTGAAAAGAAAGTTCCGTCTTTAGACGTCATTTCTCGTTCTATCCAGGCAAATATTTGCTCAGGAACCTTGCTATAAATTTCTTGTTTTGTAGCCTGAAACATATCTAGAAATAGTTTTGCAAGGAAACCATTGTCATAAAGCATTTTTTCAAAATGGGGGACCCGCCAGAAACGATCAGTAGAGTAACGATGGAATCCCCCGCCCAACTGATCAAATAGTCCTCCTTCCGCCATTTTAGTTAAACTCTTGTCCAACATATGCAAAGTATCTTCATCTCCCGTT
Source organism: uncultured Nitrospina sp. (assembly GCA_964570185.1). Lineage (GTDB taxonomy): Bacteria > Nitrospinota > Nitrospinia > Nitrospinales > VA-1 > UBA8687. The sequence goes on from CAZMXD010000363.1 coordinate 1,605, forward strand.
TCGGCCCAATACCTAAGCAAAAGG
>CAZMXD010000364.1:0-1598 GCA_964570185.1 uncultured Nitrospina sp.
CAGAGAGTCACTTCACTTGCTTTCATCTTTTTGAAAAATTGAAGGCCTTGACGAATTAAAAACGATGCGCAGAACCTGTTGTTGTGGGATGTAAATAGATCAATAAAATGTCCCCTCAAAGTCTGTTCTTCCTGATAGAGTTTCAATACACAATATCCATCTAGCCTATTACCATTAAATACTCCGAATGCATAATAAGGAACATCAGGACGGTGCAAATAACGCCAGTTTAGGAAATCTGATTTTCTCTCAACGATTGCCCTGTAACCGTTTTTCGATTTTTCCCAGAGCTCATTTACTTCAGATCCAAATTTCTGGATTTTTTCCCACGTGAATCCTTCACTACCTAAATTTTCTTTTTCAAAATTATTCGAGTCAATATTTTTTATAAAAAATTGTTGTTGAACAACCTCTTCATATCCCAATAATTTAATATGTAATTCATAAGCGTTTTTATTGGGGTATCCATAGGTAAATGGAATTCCTTGTTCCTCTATTTGTTGGATCAACTGGTCGGCAACAAACTTGATTAAACCTCTGTTTTGCCACTTTGGATCAATCATCATAGCAACAGAATGAGATCCAACAACGGATTCACCATCAATCCAGTATTTCATAGGTATAGCTGCAAAGTGACCTATGATTTCTGAATCATTATCAGCATAAATCGACAAGGGTTGTCCTGCTGGATTTTTGCCTCGGTACTTCCATTTCCAGTTTTCTAGGTTAAAGTGGTTCCAAGGATGCTCTTCGACTAGATTCCCCAATTTTTGAAAACCAGCTTCATCACCCGCTTGGAAATTTCTTATTTCTACCATTGATTCCCCCAAAAAAAATCAAAAATTTCTTTATTTTATTCAGCAAACTTCACGCAACAGCATGAACGACTCCGCGGCTTCAGTTCCAACGGTGGCCCCACGCCAACGAGCTAGATGTTCCACCGCCTTAAGGGAGCGCGAATGCGGCCATGGACGCATTTCTATAGAGTAGGCTTCCAATGCCTGAAGTTTTCGAGATATAAAACCTGAAACATCTTCAAACCAATTGGGTTGGAATGATGATACGGAGTCTGGTTGCCACTCTGTACTGGAGTTGATTTCAAATGAAAGCAATCGAAGAACTCGATTCCCTGGTTTTGGCCTGCACGCAGTTACGACCGCCTCGTGGACGATCCGGTGGTCAATGTTCAAGTCTCCTGAATGGTGAGTAACTACTGTCACCGGTTTTAAGAGATTAATATGTTCTTCAACAGCTTTAATCACTTCAAGACGGTCCACAGAATCCATACGATTGTCAGGGAAGTCCAACAATTGGACGCTGCCCACACCGAGAATCTTTCCAGCTGATCGTGCAGATTTTGCCAACGCTGACAGTTCATCGATACGTTTTTCTCTGTTTCTTACCTTATCTCTGGAAGTCGTTCCTTCTGCCATTATAAGGACATTTACTTCAAAACCAGCATTGGACCACTTTGCCATACTTGCTCCACAGCCTAAAACCTCATCATCCGGATGAGCAGCCACAACAAGAATTGTCATATATCCATATGATCTAAAAATTAAGCTAGTTTATTCCACTTTAATAAACATGATCCCCAC
>CAZMXD010000365.1:0-1592 GCA_964570185.1 uncultured Nitrospina sp.
CTGGAAAAACCATGTTATTGCAATCTGTTGCTAATAGCATCAGCACTAATTTTCCAGAAATTGCATTGATTGTGCTTCTTATTGATGAAAGACCAGAAGAGGTCACGGATATGGAACGCTCGGTTCGCGGAGAGGTTATCAGTTCGACCTTTGATGAGCCCGCTCAAAGACATGTTCAGGTGGCGGAAATGGTTATTGAAAAGGCAAAAAGATTGGTTGAACATAAGCGGGATGTTGTCATACTGCTGGACAGTATTACCCGTTTGGCCCGAGCTTATAATGCCATTGTACCTCCCAGCGGTAAAGTGTTATCAGGCGGTGTCGACTCTAATGCTCTGCAGCGACCCAAACGGTTTTTTGGTGCCGCTAGGAATCTGGAAGAAGGTGGTAGTCTAACCATCATTGCCACTGCGTTGGTAGACACGGGAAGTCGTATGGATGATGTTATTTTTGAAGAATTTAAAGGTACGGGTAATATGGAAATCGTTCTTGACCGGAAACTGGCTGATAAGAGGACCTTTCCGTCCATTGATATTAATCGCTCTGGTACGCGTAAGGAAGAGCTTCTTCTTCCAGAAAAAGACTTGCAACGCGTATGGTTATTAAGAAAAGTTTTGCTGCCCATGGGCATCCATGATACGATGGATTTACTCCTGCAAAAGATTAAAGAATCTAAAACGAACGCTGAATTTTTGGCGACTATGAACTCTTGAGGGTGAAAAAATGAAACAAGGCATTCATCCAGAATATTTCGAAACAAAAGTCCGCTGTGCGTGTGGAGCAGAAGTGGAAACACGAACCACCCTAAAAGATTTACATGTGGAAATTTGTTCTCAATGCCATCCTTTTTTTACGGGAAAACAAAAACTTTTGGATACGGCGGGCCGAATTGAAAAATTCAAACGTAAATACGCCAAAACAAAACCTCAAGAATCCGCAAGCCCTCAATAGTTTCTCCTTTTTTCTCACCTTGACTTCCCCCTTTAATACGGGGTTTTCTTTAAGGCGATTTCCATGTTCGATAAATTGAAAACAGTTGAAAAGCGTTTTAATGATCTTAATGAATTGCTCAGTGATCCCAAAATTATTGCCCAACAATCCGAATTCCAAAAATACGCAAAAGAGCAATCTGAATTGACGCCCCTTGTAAACAGATTTCAGGATTTAAAAAAATTTTCCAAACAATTAGAAGAGAGTAAAAAAATCCTTGAGGAAGAAAAAGACCCTGAAATGTTGGAGATGGCAGAAGAAGATCTGATTAGTGTTGAAATTCAAAAGCAAAAGGCTGAAGAAGATTTAAAATTTCTTTTGCTTCCCAAAGACCCACGTGATGAGCGCAATGTGATCGTAGAAATTCGCGCTGGTACGGGGGGGGAAGAAGCTGCTCTTTTTTCAAACGATCTTTTCAGAATGTATTCCCGTTATGCAGAAGAAAAAAAATGGCGGGGAGAAATTTTAAGTTCAAACTTGACGGGAAAAGGCGGTTTTAAAGAAGTTATATTCAACATGTCCGGTAAAGGGGTATACAGTAGATTGAAATATGAGGGTGGAACTCACCGTGTGCAGAGGGTCCCCGACACTGAAAGCCAAGG
>CAZMXD010000366.1:0-1580 GCA_964570185.1 uncultured Nitrospina sp.
TTCAATGCCTTTAATAAATATTACGACTATTTGATTGAATTTGATCAACCTGAAAAAAACCAGCGGGATGCTTAAAAGGTTCATCTCAAAACAAATGAAATGGGAAGTTCCAGCAATGCGTATTGCTTGTTTAATTTTTCCGGGATTGGAGGAAAAGGCCCGGCATCTGTTATAGCCATTCGTGCCGCCTCATCAAGGATTTCATAACCTGAGGAATGCTCTACCAAAAGTTTCAGCACCCTTCCATCCTTTCCAATTTTAAAGGACAATTGAATTTTTCCCTGCTGCCCTTTTTCACGCGCTTTAGGAGGATAGATTTTAGCCTTGGCAATCATCTGTCTCACCTTCGTTGTATAACCAGCCCAAAGATTATTCAACTCTTCTTCTGATAACCGGTCCTGTTCAGGTGCCAATACGGTCATATTTATCACCTGAGGTTTAAAGGAATATTTTGCGGTACTAAGGGTCGCGACCAAAGTTGAAGGTCTTACGGAACCAATTCTATTGAGTTTGTCTGCTTGCTTTAGCGGCTGTTTTTTATTCCTATCAAACCGTGTATGAACTGACACAGCAAGTCTGGCAGGTGGAGGATTATCCGAATCCGACATTTTAGAGGATGACTTATTAACTTTTTCAAATACTTTTAATGAAGCACCTCTCGCCAAAATTTTTCCAGTCTCGACTTTACTTGGTAATGGAAAGACTATTTCAGAAAAATTTTCTGAAATCTTTTTCGCCACCCTCGGCATCTCGGACTCGACTGGGTTGTTAAATTTGGTTTCTTGAATTGAAACCGATGTTCTTATCTGAATATTTTTTACAACTCTATTTTCCAACTTGGCAGGCGTGGCTTTAATAAATTGGATGGGTTTACTTTCAAATTTTCTTGTGGGGCTACTAACAGAGACCAAAGCAGGTTTTTGAAGAACTGGTTTATTAAACTTGCGTAAAATAGGCTCCCTTGCTTTCAACGGTTTTCTTTTTGCCAGGATAACTTGAGGTCTCTTTACAATTTCCAATCGAAACTTTTTGTATTTTTTTTCTGCAAAAGTTGGTTGATTAAAAACTTCAAAAGAATAGACCGATAAGAATACAAAGTGAGCAACTATAGAAATCGCCGCCGCATGGCTAAAATTAAACGGTGTATTTAATATTTTAGAAATCATATTATTCTCTATAAAGAATTTACTGATCTAGGATTTAATGCGACCGCGGCAAAGCATGACGCTGGAACCTTCCTCACCAATTTCGGTCCAGGTAGCATACACGCGCCCCCCGTTTCCTTTCACCAGGTATGGATAGGCCACACTACCGCCAGTAGATGGTAACGAAGAAGGTTCCGAGACATTGTTATCACCTTTGACCCGCACGAGCCATGCCTTTTCTCGTCCCCAGCCTCCAGACTGGTTGGGGTCCCGTCCCTGGAAAATCACCCAGGCTTCATTTCCGATTGCAACCATATCCGGGTGGTTTGCATCCAGAATTTGGCCATGAATATCTTTAACTAGATTAAAAGATTTTCCATGATCGGATGAATAAGCTAGTTTGAGAGCGGCTTTGTCATCCCTTCCGGTGTACCA
>CAZMXD010000367.1:0-1575 GCA_964570185.1 uncultured Nitrospina sp.
ACAAAAAATGTTGAAAGAAATGGTATTGTTGGTACCCAAATCAAAATAGTTGATAACCTTAAACACAAGCATTCCCACCCACACCGCAGTTTCTCGGACATTAAAAAATTAATCGAGCAGTCGAATCTTTCTTCGACTGTAAAAATAAATTCGATTAAAATTTTCGAGAAAATAGCAAAAATTGAAGCTCGTATTCATAAAACAACCATTGGTAAAGTGCATTTTCACGAGATTGGAGCTGTTGACTCAATAGTTGATATTGTGGGTAGCGTGTGGGCAATTGAGTCCCTGGAGTTAGACAAAATTTATTCCTCGGCATTAAATGTTGGAGAAGGCTTTGTCGATTGTTCTCATGGAAGATTACCTGTTCCCGCTCCCGCAACTCTTAAACTATTAAAAGGTATTCCTGCCTATTCCAATGGTGTTAAAAAAGAACTTACAACCCCAACGGGCGCCGCGATAATTAGCTTTTACGCGGAAAAATTTCAATCTCTGCCAAAAATGACAATCTTGAAAGACGGATATGGAGCAGGAGATCGGATTGCTTCTTCAATTCCTAATTTCTTAAGGGTTATTTTGGGTGAAATGGAAAGGAAAGGATTGGAAAAACTTGTAATGATTGAAACTAATATTGATGATATGAATCCTGAAATTTATGACTCGGTAATGGAATCTTTGTTTAAATCCGGTGCTATCGACGTGTATTTTTCCCCCATATTAATGAAAAAAAATAGACCGGCGACCAAAATTTCTGTGCTTTCGGAAAGTTTTGATCGGGAAGCATTATCAAAAATTCTATTGACAGAAACCTCATCTTTTGGGGTTCGTTTACATGAGGTCGATAGAATTATATTGGATCGTGAAATACAGCGCTTAAAAACTTCATTTGGTGTCATTAAAATTAAAATTGGTCGTATGGAGGGCAAAACGGTGCAGGCTTCTCCTGAATTCGAAGATTGCAAGAATGCAGCCCGTAAAAATAAACTGCCTGTAAAAAATGTTTATGAATCGGTTTTGGCTTTAGCCCGAAAAAAATGGCTCAAATAAATATTTTAAATCTAAATGACTCACCTTAGCTAGTTACTTCAGATCTCTTAGTTTTTAAAATGCTGTTAAAATAAATAAGGTTTCTGGCTATTAAGAGGTAAAGGCAAAAAAAGTCGCTGTCTTATCCTGCATTTAGTGTGCCAGAGAAGGTGGAGAGAAAATCATATTCCCTGTTTATTCATGTATTCATCGAAATGTTTTTGATACATGATGTCCCATTCCGGTGAGCCTTCACGGGGAGGGTTTTTGTAAGTACTCATTATTCTTCTTGCGTCACTGTCAGCTTTATCGTCCAACTGCAACACTTCCGTCATTGTCCGAGTGATGTCTAAACGCAATTCATTTAAATCTAACTTATAATCCAACTCATCTCTTTTAGCAAAATCTTTAACGATGAGGCTACTAATGTGGTTTATTTTATCTCGGCTAATTTTCATTCTATATTTTTAAAGAATAAGACCACGTTCTCTGACAAGTTTTGATTTCACCATTTGAAATACTCTTCCATAATCCATCATACTTCTTTCA
>CAZMXD010000368.1:0-1572 GCA_964570185.1 uncultured Nitrospina sp.
TTGGGGAAGGCAGATAAATTACTTCTGGCGACAATAGAACGCCTTGACCCCTTAGCCACTTCACTTTGCTGTTCTTCTAATACGACATCATAGGAACCCAGCATGCTACGCACCGATTTCACCTTTTGAACCAATTGAACTAAGTCTTTCGGATCCATGGAAATGGCATGATCCGGAAAATCCGAATAATTTTTATCAAAAGTAAAATGTTTTTCTATGACACGAGCACCTAGACCGACAGCCAGCGCAGCCGCTTCAATACCAACCGTATGGTCAGAAAACCCAATAATTCCTCCCAATTTATCAGCTAGATAAGGAATAGTTAGTAAATTGGCTAGGTCGGGAGGAGTGGGATAGAGGGATACACAATGGAGTATTACCAAATTTTGTGATATGCCTTGGGATCTCCATCGGGATTCAATGAACTCCTTCGCTTTGCAGATACTTTGAAAATCAGCCATTCCCGTCGAAAGGATGATAGGTTTACCAGTATCCGCCACACTTTCCATAAGCGCCCAATAGTTATTATCCCCTGAAGCAATCTTAAAAGCTGGTACCAACGTATCAAGAAACTTGGCACTACCCGGATCAAACGGAGTTGAAAAAAACATCACTCCAGCTCGATCAGCATAATTTTTTAATTCATTAAACTGTTCCTGACTAAACTCAAACTTTTTAAATAAGTTGAGAGCGTCTTTTTGCCTGACGGAAACCAGTTTATCCGGGATAATGGTTTGAAACTTGACTGCTTGGGCCCCAGCCTCTGCCGCAGCGGTTATCATCTCCTGGGCTAAATTAAAATTACCTTCATGATTGTTACCAATTTCAGCGACAATTAGAATGTCGTTATCTAAATCTACACTTCCAATTTTCATAGGCAACTCTGATCAATACCTGAAGGGTTAGTTAAAACTAGCCCATAATCATAAACACTATTTTTTATAATACAGCTGGTAAGCATTTTTAAATCGAAGCGAAGATTTTGACTAATCGAATCGGTTTCTTTTATGTCCCTTGTTTCCATTGATCAATATTATTAAATCATGCAAGTTCTACTATTTATTATAAACCAAACGGATATCAGTCATATTGGATCTTTCCAATGATTATGTAAATAACTTGCGCCCATACCATATCTCACCATAATCTAAGCGGCAACAAAGTTGAAACACCGTTTTAATCTATACCCTTGCACAAGGTGGTACCATAATTGGGATTTAGATTTTATTTATGCATGTTTTCTCATTTGCTTAATTTATATTTCCCAATGTATAAGATGTCGAGACCGCTTTTAAAAAAAGTATTAATTGCATCTTGGGGAACACAAACTATAGGCTCCCCCTGAATATTAAATGAGGTATTCAACAAGATAGGTATGCCTGTTTTTTGAAAGAAATTTTCTATTAAAGTATAAAAAACCTCATTATCTTCTTTACGAACACTTTGGAGGCGTCCGCTGCCATCGACATGGACTACTCCAGGAACTTTATCACGGACCTGAGGCTTAAAGTAACAAACCTTCTCCATATAAGGGGAAAACTGAGGGTCGATGAAAAACTCATCTGCCTTATC
>CAZMXD010000369.1:0-1542 GCA_964570185.1 uncultured Nitrospina sp.
TTCTATTCGCGACCTAAGAACGATTCTTGAACAACTCTCCGATTATGCTTCGCTAACTCAAGATGCGGATGTTCTGACCGAATATGTTCGGCAGAGCTTGGCTCGTCCCATAACCAAACAATACCAGTCAACAGATGGAACTTTGTCTGTATTGACTTTGGATAAAGCTGTTGAAGACATTATCGAAGGTTCTATTCAAAAATCTGAAGCCAGTGCCTTTTTGGCTATGGAACCAAATGTAGCTGAAAAGTTTCTTTCAAAGTTAAGAAGCATGATTGAAAAAATTAGCCCTACAATTGAGACTGCTCCGGTTTTGCTAGCTTCTCCAGGATTGAGGATGCATATTCGAAAATTTACAGAACGTTTTTTACCAGATCTTGCGATCATTTCACATAGCGAGGTTTCTCCGTCAGTGCAAATTAAAACTATAGGTGTGGTGGACTTAAATGCGAATTAAAAAATTTACCGCAAACAGTTATACGGATGCTTTAGAACAGGTGAAAAATGAGTTGGGTGATGATGCGCTTATTATGAACACCCGCTCTATCAAACCTGACTCCCCTTTGTCGAGTCAAAATGCTGCCACCAAAGTGGAGATAACCGCGGCGGTTGAATTTAAGGAACCCGTTGTTTCAAATTTTACAGAAGAGTTGCAGTTGGATAAAGAAAATGGATTAGATATCAAATCTCTCATCTTTAACCTTTTAAGCGAGAATAGCCAGGCCCAGACTTTGGGATTAAAGTCCAGTCAGTTTGAAATTTATTCCCATTTAGTGGAAAACGGGTTGGATGAGCGATTGGCATCCAAAATTCTTATAAAGGCCAAGGCTGAAACTGATGCGGACCCTAGCAAAGAAAAAATGCGGGCAATGGATCTCATGCAAAAAATAATTCCTTTTAAAGGGGAAATTAATCTTAAAAATGAAGGCCCTAAAATAGTTGCTTTCGTGGGTCCGACAGGTGTTGGGAAAACCACTACTATTGCCAAAATCGCCGCCGACTACGCAATCCGGCAAAATAAAAAAATAGCTCTAGTTTCTCTAGATACTTACAGGTTGGGTGCTGTAAATCAGTTGGAAATATACGGGGATATTATGCAACTGCCTGTTGAGATAGCAGAGGGAAGTAAAGAACTTCGGGAAATCGTAAAGAAGCATTCAGATAAAGATCTTATTTTAATAGATACCATTGGGCGCTCTCATAGGGATAAAGATTATTCGCAGCAGCTTAAAAAGATTTTTACTGGGGTTGGGGGCGTGGAAACTCATTTGGTTCTCAGTGTTACCGCTCAAGAAAAACAATTTGCAAGTACTTATCAACAGTTTTTACCTCTTGGGGTAGATCGAGTACTTTTTACAAAATTGGATGAAGGCCTCAGTTTCGGGCCAATATTCAATTTTTCAGTCCGAAACCGTATTCCTTTGTCTTACTTTACAATGGGCCAGAATGTACCTGAAGATTTGGAGATTGCTGTTCCAGATAAGGTAATAAGTTTGATTTTTAACTGATTTCGAGATAAATTAGGAAATTAGATATGATTTT
>CAZMXD010000370.1:0-1535 GCA_964570185.1 uncultured Nitrospina sp.
GTTGGAATATATTGAAGCCAAGTGGTTATTTGGCGTCGAGACCCCGGTTGAGATTATTGTCCATGCACAAAGTATTATCCACTCAATGATAGAATTTGTAGATACTTCTATAATAGCGCAGTTGGGGATTCCTGATATGCGAGTTCCGATAGCATATGCTCTAACTTACCCAGACAGGTTTGAAAGTAATTTACCTTCGTTGGACCTTACTAATATGGGCAACCTGACTTTTGAGGCACCAGATTTTGAACGGTTCCCCTGCCTGCAGTTAGCGATTGATGCCATGGAAATGGGACAAACCATGCCTGCAGTACTCAACGCTGCCAATGAAATTGCTGTCCAGGCCTTTCTAGATCAACTCATCCCATACAAAGATATTGCAGAACTCATTCGGATGGTCATGCATAATCATATTCCCGCCACGTTAAATGAATTGCAGAATATTTTGGATGCTGATCAATGGGCGCGCGAAGAAACTAAAAAACTTATCACCGTTACCCATTAGCTGGGAATAGGTTATAGCAAGTAGGATCTATTCGTTTACATCGAAACGTTGCCTAAACTTTCGTAATAAAAGGTTTTCATTGAGCCTTTTTAAAAGAAAAGTTTTGTTTGATTTATATCTCCTGATGGGGTTTTTAAAATAAGAATGAACTCGCCTATAATTCGTATTGGAAATGGTTACGATGTGCACCGCCTTGTTGAAGGTAGAAAACTGGTGCTTGGTGGTGTGGATGTCCCTCATTCAACAGGACTTGATGGACACTCCGATGCCGATGCCTTGTTGCATGCATTATGCGATGCCTTGTTGGGTGCTGTAGGTGCGGGTGATATTGGTGCACATTTTTCTGATACAGACCCAAAATGGAAGGGAATTTCCAGCCTTATTTTACTAGAACAAGTTACTGCCCTCTGCAGGGATAAAGGATTCGAAGTTTCCAATATAGACACTATTATCGTAGCCCAAAAACCAAAACTGGCCTCTTTTTTACCAGATATGAAAAAGAATATTGCGCAAGCTATGGCAATCGACATAGGTCGAATAAATATAAAAGCCACCACAACAGAAAAGTTAGGGTTTGCTGGCAAGGAAGAAGGGATTGCTGCTCATGCGATTGCATTGCTCATTAAGACAGTCAACTAAAAATGATTAACTCGCGCATAGTCATTACTGGTATTGGATTAACGGCTCCCAATGGTAACAGCTTGGAAGAGTTTCGGCACAACTTGCTAAACGGGGTTTCAGGAGTCCAGGAATTCGAAACCCGATATATAGGAAAAGTGCACGCTGGAGTTTGTGATTTTGACGAACTCAAATATCAAAAGAAGAAAGAACGTCGTCGCGGAACCCGCGTGGGTTCGGTTGCTATTTATTCTTCAAGAGAAGCTCTTTCCGATTCGGGTTTGGATTTGGAGACTGTTGATCGTTCGCGGATAGGTGTTTATCTAGGAACCACAGAGCATGGTAATGTAGAAACCGAAAACGAAGTCTACAACATCAGCAAATACGATTATGATGTAAAGTTCTGGTCTCA
>CAZMXD010000371.1:0-1529 GCA_964570185.1 uncultured Nitrospina sp.
TTCAGTATTGTTTCGACCATGATCTGCGGCGGGTTGATTGCCTGATCGACAAACAAATGCTGTGGAGAAAGGACGGAGTCTTTGGCAGTAAACTCCATGTCACGCAGCCTGGCAAAACGGTTAGGCACTTCAAAACGAGATGCAAGAAAACAGGTGAGGAGGTTGATTTCATCTTTTTCGGTGACGGCAATCAACATTTCAGTGGATTTGATACCCGCTTTGACTAATACGCTAGGTAAACACGCATTACCTTGGACAACCATTACATCAAGGGTGTCCGAGATTCGTCTTGTGCAATCCGGATCTTGGTCAACGATAGCTACATCGTGACCTTCTTGTGATAGTTCTTGAGCAAGGTTAAAGCCTACTATCCCCGCTCCAACAATAATTATTCTCATTCGACCTTATAGAAAAAGAGTCTCACAACTATAATAAGCGGTTCTTGTTTTTTTTTCCACCCCAGTATAGGGCAGCGGGCTATTTAGACTTATTAAGGAATCCCAGAAAATCGGAATCCTCAGACATTAGGAGGGTGGTGTCGGTTTTTAAAGATTTTTTATAGGCTTCCATAGATCTCATAAAAGAATAGAACTTGGGGTCTTTATTAAAAGCATCGGCGTAAATTTTTGTAGCCATTCCATCCCCTTCACCCCGAATGGCCTGTTCCTTTTTGTAGGCTTCGGCAACGAGAATGGTTTTTTCTTTATCCGTTTCAGCTCTTATTTTAGTGGCTTCTTCTTTGCCCTCGGATCGGTATTCCATAGCTATTCTTTCACGCTCTGTTCGCATTCGATTAAAAATGGAATTAGCAATTTCAGGAGGCAGATCAGTGCGCTTAATTCTTACCTCGACGACCTCAAGACCATATTCTGCGGCTTTTATATTTGCTTCCTTGGTCACCTTATCCATGATGGCATCGCGGGTTCCCGTAACAATACTTGTTAAGTTGTGTTGACCAATTTCAACACGTAGTTCAGAATAAACAATATCGTCTAACCTTGCTCGTGCTCCTTGTTCGCCACGAACCGTTTCCAGAAATTTCAAAGGATCGGTAATGCGAAACATGGTGAAATTATCAATCAATAAATTTTTCTTATCTTTGGTGATGACCTCTGCAGGGGAAGAATCGTTATCCAGTAATTGGTTAGGAAAATATTTAACTTGTTGGAAAAATGGAATTTTAAAATAAAGTCCTGGTTCGGTAATAATTTCTTTAGGTTTCTGAAGCTCTAGAACAATCACACTTTGTGTCATGTGTACCGTAAACATAGACGATGACAGGATGACGATCGCAATGACACTGGCAATTATAAAAAAGTTTTGTTTCATAGTTATTATTTGTTACCTCCCAATATTGAGTTCTTGCCTAAAGGAAGAATTGGCAGAACTCCACTACCGCCTTTTTTGTTTTCCATCACAACCTTATTTATATCAGGCAGGATTTCTTCCATGGTTTCTAAATATATTCTTTTGCGGGTAATATCGGGAGCTTTTTTATACTCCTCATATTGTTGTAGAAATCGTTTGGC
>CAZMXD010000372.1:0-1522 GCA_964570185.1 uncultured Nitrospina sp.
CTCATAAAAATGACAAAGCCAAAGTACCACCTCTAAAAGATGCAGTGGCATAGAAACATATCCTCGAAAATTTCCTAAATCCTCATGATCCTTTTCAAGAGAGGTATTTTTCACATAAGTGTCATACTCAGACTGAACGCTATGAATATGCTCCTTATACATCCGAACAATTTTCTCGTCTAATTTAGCTGGAATTAAAGCGCGGAAATTTTTCAGATCATCTGACTTATCAATTTTTGCCTCTTCAATCAATTTAGCGATCTTTCTATATTTATGGCAAAGATCAATAACCCGTTCACGCTCTTCCTTTACCTCGTCATCCAGTATGTTTTTCGGAAGCCTTTTATTAGATTCGATTTTAAAAAGCTCGTCGTCCGATCCCTTGCCCGATATTATTTCTAACCCATTTAGTTTTCCGGTACGAATAACCTCATTTTTTAAATTTAAAATCGATCTATTTATAAATTCTAACGTCCGTTTGGCAGCGACATGAAACTCCTCGTTAATTTCTATTGGCTCCTTCAATTTATAGTAAGGATATCGATCAAGAATATGTTTTATATAAAAAGCAGCAATTGTGAGATTTCTGATACAAGCTATGTACTCAGAAAAAAATGACCATACCTTGTTCTCTCTGGCCCCATGCTCATCAAGAACACTTTCAAGATATTCAGACTCTTGCATTAGTCTTGAATATAATTTTCGAGAAACCTCACCGTCACCTTCAACGATATTCGCAAAATCGTTGCTCGCCGTAAAAAACAGTTGACTGGGCTCCTGAACTATATTTAAAAACTCCTGCTCAGAAATAATCTGTATAAGTGATTTAGGTTCCATTTTTTCAATGCGGCTCGATTACAATGTCTTTAAATATTTAAAACCTTATCATAACCACTTTAAGAAATTCTTAAAGGCTCGAAGATTGTGCCAACATTTTTTCAGGAAGGTATTTTTGCCAGGTTTCAATATGTGATTCAGGGCCGGGCGGTATTATAAAAGGGACGAACTGAAAATCCGGTTTGATGGGTTTTCTTTTAAGTTTCATATCTATTTCTAATTGGGTACGATTTCCTTTTTTCAAATTGCATCTTTTGCAAGCCACAACCACATTAGTCCAATTGGTTTTACCCCCCCTGGATTTGGGCATAATGTGGTCTACGGTCAAGGGTTGATTGGAGTTGCCGCAGTACTGACAGGTATAATTATCTCGCCTTAAAATGTTCTTCTTGCTGAAAGCTATGCCATTTTTACGATTTCTTTGAACCATCTTTAATACACGAATGACCGTAGGAATAGCGAAACTCGATGATGGGGTTCGAACACGATAATCAGAATTATCGAGCTCTTCAGCTCTACCCCCAAATACCATAATTAGGGCGTGGCGGGCACTGCAAAATTGCAGCGGCTCATAAGAATAGTTTAATACCAGGCTTTTAAATGAATCCAGCATAATTCCAAACCTAAATACGCCAAATAGTATGAATTATTTAACTCACCCACGTAGACAAGATCTTGCAAAGAA
>CAZMXD010000373.1:0-1518 GCA_964570185.1 uncultured Nitrospina sp.
CCCAGATGAAAATGACAATTTCCAACATGGATTTCGTGCGACCTATAATTTTTGGACTCCGGAGCCTGGGTATTACACAACCAGTGCGTATTATGGAGCCAAGGATGTCCTGGCAGTTGCTTTTGTAGCTCGATATGAGGAAGACGGCGCGGGTTCGGGCGTAACCAATACCACACAGGGCGATTACTTTGGTTGGAATATAGATGTTCTCATGGAGAAAAAACTCTCAAATGGTGGGGTCGTTAACCTAGAGGGAAGTTACTATGACACAGATACAGATGACATCGATGATAGTACCATCACTCAGGGGCAGGGTTACCGTATGTTAGCCAGTTATATGCTTCCCAACCAAATTGGTTGGGGTAAGTTTCAGCCTTACGTTCGTTATCAACACTTGGCGCAGGACAACGCATGCGCAGGCAGCCTTTGTGGTGGTGGGACTGTTGGTACCCGAGGCATTATGGAAGGCGGGTTAAACTACATTATCGACGGTCATAACGCGAAGATAATGTCATCTTATATTGCTGATAAAACAAATTATGATGGTTTTACCAACAACCGTTTCATACTGGGTATGCAGTTCCAATTATTATAGTGTCCTGCTAAACTTAGGTTTAGTAAAACTAAAACATTATCAAAAGGAGAGAGGTGTTCAACCTCTCTCCTTTTGTTTTTTAAGCGTATCCTAACAATTTATAAACAGAATCTATCCTCCGCAAATCCCACCCCTTCCATTTTCTTCTTAAGTACCAATCTCTTTTTAGCTAAAGCTAAAATATTAAGCATAAACCTGTTTTGATGCTCAACTTTGGGGCACAAAAAGCGGTTAAAAATAAAGCCGTTTTCCTTAACTTCTTATTTAACAATGTGTTTTATTTGAAAATTTTTTTGGCATTGGTATTGCTAAGTAAATACATATAAAGAAAACAAGTCCCTATCAAAATAATAAAAATAAGAAAGGAAGGTTAGAAATGGGCTTTTTAAAGTCTTATAGAGGAACTTCAAAAATAACGTCAATGCTCTTGGCTTTTATGCTTTTTGTTGTAACGGTGCAAGCACAAGCAGCTGATACCATTAAAGTGGGAATTCTTCATTCGCTCTCTGGAACCATGGCGATTAGTGAAACTTCCCTGAGGGATGTTGCTTTAATGGCCATTGAAGAAATCAATGCAAAAGGGGGTGTCCTGGGCAAAAAGCTTGAGCCGGTGGTCGTTGACCCCGCGTCAGATTGGCCCTTATTTGCAGAGAAAGCCCGTGAGTTAATTCAAAAACATAAAGTCGCAGTGACATTTGGTTGTTGGACTTCTGTTTCCAGAAAATCCGTATTACCCGTTTTTGAAGAATTGAATGGCTTGCTATTTTACCCTGTTCAATATGAAGGTGAAGAATCTTCCTATAACGTGTTTTACACCGGTGCCGCTCCAAATCAGCAAGCGATTCCTGCTGTAGAGTATCTAATGAGCGAAGACGGCGGCGCAGCTAAAAAGTGGGTATTGTTAGGAACCGACTACGTTTATC
>CAZMXD010000374.1:0-1507 GCA_964570185.1 uncultured Nitrospina sp.
CAAGTTTCATGTGACCTTCATTTGCACGCCCACCCATACAAGTAATGCAAAACTCACGAATAGCTTTTATTGGGCTTTTCTTTTTTTTTGTTTTCTGCATCATGTATATTCTCTAGTTCCTAGTTAATAAGTTATTGCAGTCTTGTTTTATATGTTTATCTTTAATGATCTTTGGTGAGTTCTTGAGCAATTGGCATAGGGCGAACAAGTCCCCCGTATTTTAAAATACGAGAACTTGTCCGCATACCAAAGCTAGTTAAGCAAAGAAGTAGTATGACCTTCGGAGCCGTTCCGTCGCTTATGGCCTGCAAGGTCAAACTTCACTCCTGCCTTACAGTCGGTGGCTACTATCATAGACACGGGAGAACGTGCCTCTCCGCCCCCTTCCACCTCTAGGACTGGGGTTGCGCCATGCGAAGGTCCCCATAGTTGCGCAAATAATCTCTAACCGCTACCGTCTTTAAACCGACCAGTTAGAAAATTTTAAACTGAATTTGAAACCCTGATTAAAATTCAAACGTTGGTCGGGACTTGTTCTGCACAGATACCCTTTGGACGATTCTCTAGCCATCCAACAACCTCTGATTCAATCCAGCCAACACGTCGAGTAGTGAGATTTATTCGTTTTGGAAAGGCTCCAGACTTTTCTTTTCTCCATATGGTGACCTTGCTCAAACCAGTCATGCCGACTACATCTTTTACATTTAGAACACGCATGAATTTTCCTTTAATCGTTAGTAACCCACCCAACTTACTAACCCAGAAGGAAAATGAAAATATGAGTCAACCGTTGACTAAGGTTTTAAAAGTAGACTGATATTTATTGAGGCTTTAAATGAGGACGAAACGGTTAAATATGGATCACACTTTTTTGCGATGGCTCATATTTATCAGGAAGGAGAAATTACATTAATTACTTTTTTTTCTAGCACCATATTTTGGCTTTGCCTTTACTTTTTTTCTGGCATCCCTAAGCCAAGTTTGAAAGGTTGAATCCTTGGGGCGTTTATCTTCAGGAAGACCGCTGTCACGGATGAGCTTTTGTAAACCATAGTCATCTTTTATGTCGGGATACTGTAGGTTTGGATTTATTTTTAATTTTTTAGCAACGGCAGAAATATAATCTTCACGAAGTTGATTCCTTTTTGCCCTATTTGTTTTTGGATGAGGACTTCGGGTAAGTTTTGTTTTTGCTAATCTGTCTAAAAACCCTTCCTGACAAATTTTTATATCTGCGCAGGATAAGTATTGAGCAAGTTTATTTTTGTTCTTTCGGTAAAAAGATAAAAAGTCATTTTTATTGATCACCACAATATTAGAATTTCTAACTAGCATTGGCCCTTCACTAAGGTCTGTCAATTCCCCACTCTCAATACGAATTTCCCCACGAAGAATAGAATCTTCTATTGTCGTCCATACATCCGTTAGAGACTGAAAAACATTATTAAACTTAGTTGTTCCTTCGTCATAAGATTTAGCCAAAACGATGGCATCGTTACAAAGAATC
>CAZMXD010000375.1:0-1501 GCA_964570185.1 uncultured Nitrospina sp.
GGCACTTCCTTTTTATGAAGCAATGGATAAAGGTGGTTTGATTGATGCTGGTAGTCATAATCTAATAACATTTGAGGAAATGGGAATACCGAATTGGGTAATTGATGAAGGTTTATGCCCAGGATTACCAAGTTGGGAGGCTTTAAAATCTCCGGATTGTGCGGCAAATTTTGCAACTGCTGACTCAGATGGAAAAGGTCGTTGGTTGGAAGGACCAATCGAATGGCATGGTGATGTTATGCCTAATAGACTTAAAGGTTTAGGTATTGATGACTTATGGACAGTAAAATTTGCTGGTAGTGCAGATGCTCTATGGGCAGAATTAAAAGCTGCAAAAGCAGAGGGTCGTGGAACAGTAATATTTAACTGGTCTCCAAACTTTACTGATGCAGCAGGATTTACCTTTATTGATTTTCCCCCTTATTACGAAGGTTGCAGAATCGAAAATGGTGGCACTTGGGAAACAACAGGATGTGGATCTCCAAAAGGTTGGCTGAAAAAAGCTGCTCACATCAAATTTCCAATCACTCACCCTGCAGCATATAAATTCTATACAAAGGCAGCATTTACTGCTCCGATGATAGGTTTAATGGCAGACTTTGTTGACAGTCAAGGCATGACTCATGCTGAAGCTGCTGCTGCTTTCCTTGGTGAATACAGAGAAACTATTGATCTTTGGAAAAGATAGTTAAAATAAGCTTTAATTTAAAATCCCCCCTAATTTAGGGGGGATTTTTTTCGTTTTATCTGCTAATTCTCTCATTTCATTTATTTCTAAATTATTATAATGAGTAACGATAGTGATGCCAGATAAACCTGAAGAAAAAAATGACCATCCGGTAATCAAGTGTGAATCTGTCTATAAAATTTTTGGCAGTAATGCCAAAAAACTTTTGGAAAATTCTCAAGGCAAAGTTGATGCCAAAACTTTCCAAGAAGCCGGCTGCATTGTTGGTGTAAACAAGGCTTCATTTGAAGTTAATAAAGGTGAAATGTTGGTGGTAATGGGTCTATCTGGTTCAGGCAAATCAACACTGCTTCGATGTATATCAAGATTAACTGACGCAACCTCAGGAAAAATTTTTATAGACGGCGAAGATCTATTATCAATGAATAGTAAGCAGTTAATAGAATTAAGAAGAAATAAAATGGGAATGGTTTTTCAAAGCTTTGCCTTGCTTCCCCATAAAACTGTTCTGGAAAATATTGCTTTTCCTTTGCTGATGAAAAAAACTGGTACGGATGAAAGTATTAATAAAGCTTTGGAAATGGTTGAGTTAGTAGGACTAAAAGGAAGAGAGAATTACTTTCCAAGAGAACTCTCTGGGGGACAACAACAACGTGTTGGCATTGCTCGTTCTTTGGCAATAGAGCCGGATATTTGGTTCTTGGATGAACCCTTCTCAGCTCTTGATCCATTAATTCGTAAAGAGATGCAAGATGAATTTTTAAGATTACAAGGCGTATTAAATAAAACTATTATGTTTGTTACTCATGATTT